>SKPJ01000048.1 GCA_007119595.1 Myxococcales bacterium | reverse complement strand
GTATCGCCGCCGTAGACGATCGGGTCTTCGTGTTGCATCGCCGCGAAAAACAGGGCCTTGGAAGGGCCTATATCGACGGGTTTGAATGGGCACTAAAGCGCGACTATCAGCGAATCGTCGAGATGGACGCCGATTTCAGCCATCGACCCGGCGATCTGCCCGATTTATTGGCCCAACTCGATGGATACGACGTGGTCGTCGGATCCCGATACGTCGCCGGTGGCGCGACCGAAAACTGGGGACTTTTTCGCCGCTTGATCTCGCGGGGCGGTGGATTTTACGCCCGCACGATTCTGGGTTGCGATATCCGCGATCTCACGGCGGGCTTCGTCGCCTGGCGCCGCTCGGTGCTGGAGAGCCTCGATTTGGACACCGTGGAAGCCTCGGGATACGTCTTTCAGATCGAGATGAAATACCGCGCCTACCGCCGGGGCTTTCGAATCATCGAGGTTCCCATCGTCTTTCCGGACCGGGAAGTCGGCGACTCCAAGATGACGCCGGATATCGCCATGGAAGCCCTGACGCGCATCTGGAAGATCCGGCTGAAGTAATCTCTTCGCCAACTGTAACTCTTCGCCAATCCAAAACGATATCCGAGATGGGAACGATGTACGATGCTTGTTTGTTGTCTTTTCTAAGGGCCGACGGATGGTTTTCGGCCTTCCCGAAAGGTGCTGCACCGAGTGCCGAGCTTGATCGCCGTGCCACGGATCGCCTACTCTCCGGCAACCCCTCGTCGGAGACGATGACATCGGTGTTTTCGTTGACTTCGACGCCTCGTTTTAAACCAATGGATGACAGATGACTCGCCCTGCTACACAACTGCTCGAACGCGTCGAAGAACGTATTTTGGACCACCGCGACGACCTCATCGATCTGAGGCGTTTTTTCCATGCCAACCCGGAGTTGAGCCGCCAGGAATTTGCGACGACTCAAACACTGGCCGACCATCTGGTTTCGCTGGGATATGAAGTCCACGTGCGTCCCGAAGGCACTGGATTGTACGCCGATATTGCCCCCCCCAATTTCGACTCCGCCGTACAACCGACGGTGGCCATTCGAAGCGATATCGACGCCCTTCCGATCAAAGAGCTCAACGACGTTCCCTATCGCTCCAAAAACGAGGGCGTTATGCACGCCTGTGGACACGATGTCCACATGGCCACCGTCTACGGTACGGGACTGGGCCTGGGAGCCCAACGCGAGGAGTTGCCGGGGCGGATTCGGTTGATCTATCAACACAACGAGGAAACCACTCCCGGTGGAGCCATCGAGATGGTCAATTTCGGTGCCATCGAGGAGGTCGACGCCGTCCTGGGATTGCACTGCGATCCGGAGTTGGCGGTGGGAAAAATCGGAGTGCGTCCCGGGGCGTTCACCGCCTCCTTCGATCTCTTCGAATTTCAGATTCGCGGCAAGGGTGGGCACGGCGCCCGCCCCCATCAATGCGTGGATTCCATCTTCGTGGCGACGCAGTTGTGCAATGCCCTGTATCAATTGACGTCGCGCAACTTCGATACTCGAATCCCGGCGGTCATCTCCATCGGTACCATCTCCGGAGGCGCCGTCCCCAACGTGATTCCCGAAAAGGTCACACTGTCGGGGACCATTCGCACCATCGATCGGGAGCATCGAAATCAGATCGAAGATCACCTCCACCGCATCGCCGGCGGCATCTGTATGACCCACGGGGCCAACTACAAATTGGATTTCCAAAATGGTGCCCCGGCCATCCACAACGATCCGGAAATCACCTCTCTTTTCGCCAATGTGGGCACCGATCTGCTCGGCGAGGATAATATCTACCACATTCCCCTGCCGAGCATGGGAGGCGAGGATTTTTCCTATTATTGCGAACGAGTACCGGGGGCGATGTTTCGGCTGGGTACGGCGACCTCGGCACCCAGCAACTTTTTGCACTCCCCGAATTTCGACATCGACGAGCGAGCCATCGCCATCGGCTCGCGGGTGCTGGCACGCACCGCGCTGCGGCTACTCCACGACCGCGCCATCATGCGCAAGACCGATCGCATGGTCGAAGATCTGTAATCGTGTTCGCCCCCATCCTCAATCGGCCACGGCGAGATCGATGAAATTCCATTGATTGTCGCCGTGATTGTGCAAATGCCAGATGACTTCCGTGCCCACCGGATAGTCCTCGGAGGCCTCCCACCGGGGCGTCAAGAGCTGACCGTCGGCGGGGATCTCGACATTGCTCTGCCAGGCGATGTCACCATCGAATAAGATGGCAATATGGGCCATGCCAGACTCCTCGCCCGGAGGCGGGGTCAGCGAAAAATGCCAGATGCGGGCCTGTAATATGTCTCCCGCTTCGGCACCGACCAGCGAGGATTGGGACACGGCCAGATAATTGCACTGCTCCATGTCCACGGCGTAGGAGAGATCGCCGTCGAGCAGCTCCGTTTTCACGGCATCGGTGGGACAGTCGACCTCGTCGGGCCGATGGGCTTGCAGAGGATCATCTTCTGCGGATACGAAATTCCACAAGCTCGGGGAAACCATTGGCGGCACGGGCTCATCGTCATCCGCCTCTGAAGCGTCGCCGCCGGAATCCCCCATCTCGACGTCACTGTCTTGGTCGGCATTTGCGATTGCAGTGTCATCGTCACCGGAATCCGACGATTCAGCATCGCCATGACCGACGTCGGCGACTTCACCGGCGTCATCGTCGGAGCAGGCAACGATCAAAAAAAGCAGGGCCACAAACATCAACACGATGGTCGAGAAACACTTATTCATGGTCATGGCTCCCAGAAAGCAACGAGATCAGCGTCGGTTTCTCCGGAATGTAGGGTCTCGAATTGCAATGTCTGCTCACAGCGCGAAACACCGACGACCCGGGGAAAGTGGCGGCTGCAGTAGCGCGACCACATCGACCAGGTATAGGCCCCTACGTCGTGGGCGACCACGAGGTCGCCAGTGGCCGGTCGGGCAAGCCTTATGCTGTCGGCGATGACATCGCCGGAAAAACACAGTGGCCCGGCGATGGTGACATGGGTCTCATCGCGCTGTGAAGGCTCGCCTGAGGGGTCGTGAATGCTCAATCGATGATACCAATCCCGGGGTCTATAAGCCCGGCGAAGCAAGAGATCGGCGCCGAAATGGATCACCGCCGTGGGGCCACGGGGACGGTCCTTTACGTATTCCACCCGACTGACAGCGAAGGCGCAGGGAGCGTGAAGCCAGCGCCCGAATTCGGTGATGAGGCTCCAGCGGCGTCCAAAGAGCTGTGGCGACGTGTCGCGCAGCGCGTCGGCGTACTCCTCGATGGTCGGCGCCGCGGCGTGAGGTCGATACGCCACGCCGAGCCCACCGCCGATGTCGATGGTGTCGATGCGTCGATCGCCCAATCGCCGCTCCAGCTTTTCAGCAAAGGCAACACAACGGCGCACTCCCTCGACGAGCAGGTCTACCCCACAGCCCTGAGAGCCCGTATGAACATGCAGGCCGCGAAGCCATGAATAGTCTTCAAACGCATCCAGCAATGCACGCTGCTTATGCACCAATGAAACCCCGAATTTGGAGGCCTCGGTGGCCACGCTGGTGGCCTCGATATCGCCGGAGCCGACGACGGGGTTGATCCGAATGCCAATTCGAGCATCCGCCGGGGGATTCAACCGATCGATTCGCTGCAACTCATCGAGGTTGTCGGCGTTGACATACACGCCCATATCGAGCGCCCGAGCCAGCTCGGCATCGGTCTTGGCCGGGGAATCAAAGACGATTTCATCGGCCCCGGCTCGCCGGGCCAGTTGGACCTCGGCGCTGGATGCGGCCTCCAGCGCTGCACCGTCGTCGACGAGCTGCTCCAGGATTGCCACCAGGGGATTGGCCTTGATGGCCACGGCGTGGCACGCATCGGCGGGAAATGCCCGCTGGAGCCGATGAAAACGACTGTGCAACGCGTCGAGATCGAAAAATACGGCCCACCGGTTTTCAGAATCCAAAATCCCCGCTTCAATGGCGCACTGTAAGATTTCGTCGATCTTCGTCATAGATGACTCCGGCTACGAAACACTCCCATCACCATCACCGGGTTCCTCACCGAGAATCATCGCCGCAGGGTGAGCGTCACACCGGGATACTCGGTGGCCGGCTGAAGATTCACCGACGAAGCGCTTGGTTTGCCCAGCCGCAAATATCCACTTCGATCAAAGCGGCGCCAATACGAAAAATTGGCGAAAACCGTTCCCACTGCTGCGCCGGTTACGACATCTGAGGTGTGATGACGACCGTCGGTGACCCGGCTGGCGGCGATGAATGTCGCTCCCGTCATCAGCACCGCTTGAGCAGCCAATCCCACGGCCCGGGTACGCGACGTGGCGCGACTGCCCCAGACGTAGTGGCCACCGAGCACGAGCGACGTATAACCAAAAATAGCAAAGGAGTTGGAAGCGTGACCCGAAAAAAAGCTTTTTTGACCGTCGTTGAGACGGCGTCGGGCGCGCCGTTCGGTGACGTGCAGCGGCCGATCCTCGTAGCCGTCACAATGATCACCGTAATCGGCGTCCGGTTGCGCACAGTGATAACGCAGGGCCCGCTCGCCAAAATCGGGCCGCAACCGCCCGGTCCACGGCTTGGCCAGCGAAGTGATGGCCGCCGTCATTGAAGTGGCCTCGGCATAGCCGATGAGCGTATCGTGAAAACGATGTGCTGAACCGTGGCCCCGACTCCACTGACCGGCTTCGACTCCTGCCAATAAGAACGCCGAACCGACCAAAAATCCGTGGACCCAGGCGATGGAGACGGTGTCACGTTCCCGAAACGGCTTGGACACCTCCTCGGAATTGAATACTTCGATGGGGTTGTCGGGATCGTAATCGGGCCCGATCCGCATCTCGGTTCGCGCGGTCATTTGATCGCCGACGATATAGCCGGTCAAACCCGCGGCGATAAGGGAGTAGCCCAAAAAATATCTCGGCGTCCACCAATCAAATTCGAAGTAGGTCGACTGCTCACTTTCTCCCGCCGGTTCGCCGTGGACGACGAGCGGCACAAAAACCACACAGAGGGTCAACGCAATAGTGATCATCGCCCGAAGGAGCCGGGATGAAATCACGGGAGCATTTGGATGGGAATCGAAGTGCGGCATATCTTCCTCAATACTCCACGGTAATGATAAATCCCGCAAACCCCGTAGAGGGTTGAAGCCGCGCTGTCGAAATATGCCCGTCATCATCGACTGCCCGTCGAGGTTGGCCGCGGCGGTTGAATCGCCGCCAATACGAAAGATTGGCCATTCCCAACCCGACCAATGCCCCGCTGACGACATCCGTGCGATGGTGTCGACCGTCGGCCAATCGGGATGCGGAAATATACGTCGCCGCAGCCACCATGGCGCTCTGCGCGGCGATACCGGCCGATCGGCTGCGCGGTGTGACACCCTCGCCCCAGACGTAATATCCACCGACGAGCAGAGCTGTATAACCCAGCAGATTAAAGGAGTGTGATGAATGACCGGAGATAAAGCTTCGCCGTCCGTCCTCCAACAACTCCCGGGCTTCTGCTGGGTCGTCTGACAGCGGCCGATCGCGGTATCCGTCGCAGAGATCGCCGAGTTCCTGTGCCGAATCGATGGAGCAATGATGGCGTCGGGCGCGATCGGCAAAATCGGGTCGCAGCCGGCCGAATACGGGTTTAAATACTTCCGTCAAAGCGGCGGTGAGGGCCACAGTTTCAGCCACTCCGACGAAGCCGTCGTGAAATTGCTGCATCGAACCCCGGCCTCGGTTCCATTCCACGGCCTCCACACCGGCGACGAAGACCGCGCCGGCGCCGATCAAGCGGTGAATCCAGACCGTGGGCACCATTTCATCCTCTCCTTCCTCCCGATACGTCGCCCCCACTGAATCGTCGCCAAAGATCGCCGCCGGATTATTTGGATCGTAGCTCGGACCAATAAGAGCTTCGGAGCGCGCCGAAGTACCACCGCCGATGCGATACCCCGTGATTCCGCCCGCAATGAGGGCATAATCCACGAGATAATGAGGTGTCCACCAGTCAAACGCTCCCTCGTCGAAGCTGGACGCCTCCGATACTTCGGCGGACACCAGCACCGGCACACTGAGGATGAATAACGCCAGCAACAGGGAGAAAAAGCAACGCATTAGCAGATCACTTTCATGAGATGGGACCGGTGGGTTCATCGGATGGGACCGGTAACTCGTCGCAGAAATCAGTAGTACAACATCACTCAGCGCGTGAGACCAGTCGACGAGGCGCCTGTGTCAAGGGCAAGGCGCGCTGGCGCAGGCGACCGGCGATGGGCCGCGGAGAGGTGATGTTGTACTATTAGACTGCGACATACCACCACAGCGCGATCAATCCCGAGCCGACACAACAGGACCCGACAAGGAATAATGCAATGACCACGGCCGTGATGATGGCTGTCTTATTATCGCCGTCATCTTCTGCCGTCACCCCACCGTGGTCTTCGGCGGTCGGCGCAGCAGACTGTCTGCCTGTCGCAGCACCTGCTCCGGTGCCGCCGTATTGCTGTGCGGTCTGGTGGGGGGCTCGTCTCTGCGTCGATGCTCGAGCCCCGGGCGATGATTGCCCGGAGGGCGAAGATTGGGTTGGTGAAGGCGAGGACTGTGCCGGAGGCGATGGCGATGATGGCGAAGCCGGCGATGATGGCGAAGCCGGCGATGATGGCGAAGCCGGCGATGATGGCGAAGCCGGCGATGATGGCGAAGCCGGCGATGATGGCGAAGCCGGCGATGATGGC
>SKPJ01000517.1 GCA_007119595.1 Myxococcales bacterium | reverse complement strand
TCGGACAAGGCGCGGCGACGAGGCGATGCGATGTAGCATCGTCGAGCGAGCCGCAACGCCGCTTCGACGTGCTCTCGGCGCGCAGACGCTTCACTCAACTTCTGCTCACGGCGTAGTAATAGTCAGGTGCCTTGCGCCGCAGAGGAGCAAAGTTTGGAGGCTGACCCCAGTGGACGGGCCGCTCATCACCTGCGATGCCAGCGCCACGATCTCGCTACCGCTCGTCGTGTCGCCGAGGGATGGCATCGGCTCCAAAACTCCTTCAATGCGCTTCCGTCCGACCTTTACACAGCCGAATCCGGGCCACGATCCGGATTGAGTGGGCAAGCCCGGGGGGCTGCAACCGCCCGAAAAATGGCGAAAATCCAGACTAGTGTCTCGACCGATTACGTCGCCGCGGACGCCGACGAGCTGGTTCGGGCGACCGGATTTCGCCGCGCGGCGCGAAGCAATTGACTGGCCCGCGGCCGATCGCGGTACGTTTTGCCCCGGTACGACCACTGTATCGTGCGGTCCTGGCCCACCAATATCACCCCCGGATGGGGAAACCCCCGCTTTCGCAACAGCACCGAAAACAGGTCTCGGCTGTCGATGGTCAACCCGAAGCGGCGGGTGATCTCACCGTCCAGATCCTGCAACAACCGGTAGGGCGGACCGAGTCTGTTCAGCACTTTCCGCCCTTTTTCGACCTCCTCGCTGCTGATGGCGAGTATTTCCAGATTCGCCGCTTCGAATTCCTCGTAACTCGACGACAGTTCCAGCAACTGGAGATTGCAAAGTGGGCACCAGCCGCCTCGGTAGAAGACCAAGAACACACGGCGCTCATCCAGAAGGTCGTACAACGCGCATTCTCCTCCTCGCACGGTGGGCAGCACGAAATCATCGACTGTGCGACCGAGACGAAGCAATTCGGACGTGTTGTCAGCCATAACGGTCTCCGTAATCTGAAAAGGGAAGCATCGACCTCTACTGCTTAGTTCCCGGAACCCCCAAAGTGTTACGGTTCGATCCACTCCGAAACCGGCCGCCGCGACTTTTCTGCCCACCGGAATACCGACAGCGAACGATGGGTGGCCACCGACGATGCGATAACAGGGATGTTATCGGATCCATATGGCTTGAACTCGCGATCGTATCACCGAGATCACTGGAGCCGATACCATCTTGCTATCGTGAGACTCGAGGGCTCAGCGAACGGCGCTTATTGCTCTTCTGCACCCGCCGATCCGGCGCACAGCAGGGCTCCGACGGCCAGTACGATTCCCGCTTTGGTTGCACGAAATCTCAGTTGCAATTGGTCCAACAACGCCCCGACGAAAAACCCAAGGACCACCAGAACAGTTAGCGCCAGGTTCACTCCCAGAAGCGATCCGTAGCGGCCGTCTCCGACCACCAGCCAATCGGGTGACCATCCGGCGGCCACCCCAACGCCGGCGACCACGGCCGGCCAAAACGCCAGATGAAACGCCCAGGGTCCCGCCGACTCCACTCGATGCAACACGAATATCGGCGCCAGTCCCAGCACCATGGTCCCGCTGACGGTCGTCGCCGATAGAATTTCGGCCCCCGCCACCAGCGGCACGGACCCGACGACGACGGTCACCGCCATGACCGTACGGCCCACCACCAGCGGGTCGTACTGCCGGATCCAACTCGCCAGCTTCGGCAACGGCACCGCCTCGCTGATCTGCCCGTCCGGAACCATTCCGCCCAGATCCTGGGTTGTCGCCCGGGCAAAGGAGTTGAGCGTCGAGTCCAGCGTCGAGCCGGCACTCATCATCATCAACACGCTCATTCCCGCCAAGACGGCCACGCCGAACACCTGCGCGACCCGAAGCGGTGCGTCTTCGCCCACTTCGATGCCCGTCAGATAGGCATGCACTCCGATCAGTCCGAACAACACGATGAACACCGCCGCCACCACACCGGCGATCAGATAACCCCACAGCATCTTTTTGGGGCGAGCGATAAACCCCCGGTCGGTCAACACCGGGTCGTGAAACGGATAGCTGAACGACTGCAACAGCCCTACCAGCAATAGATCCACTCCCGCCTTCAGCGCCCAGTCCCCGCTGGTCACCAACTCGGTACTGCCGGTCTCCGGGACCACCAACCCCAGCACAAAAACCAGCAAGAACACGGCCAGCCCACTCTGCAATGCATCGGTCAACACCGACGCTCGAAGCCCACCGCGCCAGCTATACGCCAGCGTCACCACCGCAAATATCACCGCCGCCGCGTAGTACTCCGGCGTACCGGACGCTCCGAAATAGGCAGCGACCACCGCCGTGTTCGACCACACCTCGTTGAACAGCCGGATCAGTATGGCGATCAAAAACCCGAGGCTCGCCAGCCGGCCGTACTTCGCGGCGACGAAGGCACTGAGGCTGGAGGCCTGCGTGCGGTTTCGAATGTCGTAGATCACCACCCCGGCGACGGGAATGGACAGATACCACCCTGCGTAGGCGACGGCTCCCACGATTCCGAAGTCAGCTCCCAGATTCGCCGCATTCGTAATCGATTTTGCGAATAGCCACGTGATAGCTATGGAACCGACCAACAGGCCCAGCCCCACTTCCCGGCCCGACCGGTCGCGGGCGGCGTAGAACTGCCCCACCGTTCGGGCCCGTGGCGACAGCACGTACATCACCACCCCGTACCCGATCATCACCCCCCACAGCCAGAACATCAGGCTATCGACCGACACATCCATTCCTTGAAAACCGGAACTCTGAACTACCACGACCGTCAGTTCTGTAGTTGAGAAGTGGCCTCCGTTGTTACGATATCATTCGCCTGGCCACGATAAAGGTCGGGCGACCTTGTAGTACAAATGTCATGCTGTGTAGCGGCTTGAAACGAAGAAGTGGAGGCCGTGCATGACCGTTGTTACAGCCATGGGCAACAAAAGCGAGAGGTGTAGGCACAAAAAAAAACCTCCTTCACAGATCGAGAAGGAGGGGGCAGAACTGCCGAACCGGTCCGTCATGCTTCGTCGACCACCGGGACCGGTTCCGCGGCCGGCGCGCCCGCATAGCGCGACCGACCGCGTGGAGACAATGTTCGGAATTCAATTCGCAGAGTCTACCGGGCGTGCGCGATTGCCCGGAGTCGCCGAGGGACCGTCATTGCGGTCGAAGGGTGGTGCCTCCCGTCGGCCAGTCCCGGCCTCCCGGGCGAACCTCGTCGGAGACTGCTCCGATTTGCTGAAGCATGGTCATGGCGTCATAGAAGTCGTACATATCGGTGATCTTTCCGTCGCGACAGGTGACGACGGTGTTGACCATGATGTCCACCTTCTGATTGCTGGGCGGAATTCCCAGCAAATCCCCCTTGTGGGTGCCCGTCCAGCGATAGACACAGTAGACTTTGTCGCCCTCGGCGGCCAGTTCCTCCATGGATAGCTCCATGTCGGGCAGGCCCTGGAATCCCTGGTTCATATTGGTCTTAAAGTCGTCGAGGCCTTCGTGGTGTTCACCAGCGTTGGAGTGATAGACGAAGTCCGTATCGCAGACCTCGTCGAGACGCTCCAACTTATGGGCGTTGAGGATATTGAAGAAACGGCGAAGGAGTTCTTTGTTGTCTTGTACGCTCATGGTCGGTCTCTCCTCATCCGTGGAGACGTTGTCGTTGCGAACAACAGAAAGATAAACACTGGCAGGTTGCGGGGAATCCAGCACGGCTCAGCGCGGCACCGGGTCTCGGTGGTCCGATAATTGATGGACCGACAAAGAAATCCTTAAAATCTCCACTGCGAAGCACTTTTCGGCAAATCCTGCGGACTTGGATGCCACTGATCGCGCTGCATTCAAGGCGACCAGCGTTCGCGCACGGATGAGATCGCTCGACGGCTCAGAGGCCGATCGATTCGCCGCGGGAGCTCCACGTCTGGTTAACCCATTGATATGACAGGGCTATTTATCCCTTGGAGGATGTATTCCGCCGATGTTGAATACTGTTTATGCATTTAATTGCATAAGAGTGCTTTACTTTATGCAGTATTTTGCATAAATATGGATGGAGTCCACGATAGGAGCGTGTTCAAAACGAGAGACGACAGGATGAGCACCGAGCCGGCAGAACATAGAGAGCACCCGAAGCAGCCTCCCGAGCCCGAGTATTCCCGGCGCGTGCTGTATTCGCTGCTGATCCCCGTGCGACGGCTCGCCGCACGTAATGGGTTGACGCTCACGGAGCTGATGCACTGGGTGGAGACAGGCTATTTCCACGAGCTGAAGTCGCGGGGGCTCAAGATGCGGGAGATGAGCGAGTTGCTCGATGTGAGCATGCGAAAGATCGCGATGCTGTCGAAGCAGCTCAAGATCAATTTCCTGCGCCCGGAACGAGAGGTAGCACTGCCCCGGCGGATCGAGTTTGCGCTGTGGGCGGAGCCGCTCAGTAGAGCTCGGATCGCTCAGACGTTTCCGAGCGCGGAGGAGGAAGATGTCGACGCCGCGATCGACACATTGCTCGACGAAGAGCGGATCATCGTCGTCCGTGGACGCACCGACAAATACGATATCGCCAGTCCCACGCGTCGCATGGTCGGACGCACCTGGATGCGGCGTATTGACGGCTTAAACAACCTGATGGCGAACGTAGCCGACGCGGTAGTGGCCCGGTTCTTCCGGGGGGAAGAGCGGGCGTTTGCTCGCACTCTGCAACTGCGGATTCGGCCAGAAGACCTTCCCGAACTCAAACGTATGTATGAAGAGCACGTCTGGGGGCTCCTCGAGGAGCTCGACGAGCGTGCTCGTGGTGATTCACACGCGATTCCGATGGGAGTGTCCATTCTGTGGGCTCCCCAGGACGCAGCAAATAACGAGGAGAATACAAATGATTAGACAACTGTGTTTATTGATGGTCGTGTCTCTATTGGCTGCACTCGCCGTGGGTTGTGGTTCGGACCACAGCTCGGACGAGGCATGTCCCGGCGGCGGCGACGAGATGTCATTCGATGGCGAGCAGGCGTGCGTTTACGACACGCGACAGGCCGAAATCATCGAGACGGGCTTCGAATGCCCACCGGACCTTTCAACTCAGACGCAGTTCGGGGATCTGGTGGTCTGCTCCGAGGATCAACTTCCCGGCGACGTTGAGGATGACCTCGCCGAGCAATATCCCGACGCCGACCTTGGCGGCGATCCATGCGCCAACATAAGCTGTAGCGACGATCAGATTTGCGAAGCCGGTGGCTGTGTCGACATCGACCCTGGCGGGGATCCATGCGCCGACATAAGCTGTGGCGACGATCAGATATGCGAAGCCGGTAGCTGTGTCGACATCGATCCTGGCGGGGATCCGTGCGCCGACATAAGCTGTGGCGACGATCAGATATGCGAAGCCGGGAGCTGTGTCGACGTCGATCCGTGCGCCGACATAAGCTGTGGCGACGATCAGATATGCGAAGCCGGGAGCTGTGTGGATGCCGACGACTGTGTACCCGGCGACGTCAGCACGTCGACACCTACGGGGTCGGGACCGACGGACGGCACCCTATGCTCTGCAGACGACGCCAACTGGTTCCATCCCGACAGCACGTGGGAGTCGGAAATCTCCGTCGATGTCTCGGTCGCTCTTACGGAGCAGGCCGATGTGCGCGTCGATATTGTCGACGCGGCCGGCGACCCAATCCAGGGGCTCGACGGAGAGCCCATTGAGTTCGATTCCTCCAACCTCACTGAAGGCACGTTCGGAGGCCAATTCGTGGTGCGACGTCATATCGATCAGTTCTACGCCGTCGTCACGGGAGATGGGGGCACGGACTACCAGATCGAGATAAACCTGACCGCCACTGAACCGCTGAGCGACCTTGCCGAGATCGGCGCCGGCACCCGTTATAGCTGCGGTCGGACCACGCAAGGAGACGTATATTGCTGGGGCAGAAATGACGTCGGCCAGTTGGGTGACGGCTCCAATGCAGACTCGTCCACGCCCGTCCCCGTCTCTACGCCCAACCCGGCGCTGATGCTCGCCGTGGGCCCCGAGCACGCCTGCGCCGTGCTCGACGACGACACGGTATGGTGCTGGGGAGACAACACTTATTCGGAGCTCGGGGATGCGACGGCCGATCAGACATCGTCCACGCCGGTGCAAGCGGCCTATACCGGCAACGTCGACGAGATAGGTATCGGTCGAGACCACACCTGCGTGCGCGACGAGACGATCGTAACCTGCTGGGGTCGAAACGACGCCGGGCAGTTGGGCGATCCGGAGGTCTTCGAGAACTCCTCGGCCACCCCGGTCACGGTGAGCGTCATCGACGACGCGACCGACCTCGCCGTCGGCGACAACCACGCCTGTGTCCTGCGCTCTTCTGATGGCAACGTTTGGTGCTGGGGGTCGAGTAGCGCCGACCAACTGTGTGATCCGATGACCTTTGAAGACTGGTCCGCCAGCCCGCTGCTCATCGACGGAGTCAACGGCGTCGTCTCGGCGGAGGAGATCTCGGCGGGAGGTGACTGGACGGTGGCACACCAATCTGTGGGTACCGGCATCGGTTGGGGCCGCGTTCCAGGTTTTGACAATGCCGACGGCGGTGTAGGTCACCAACTCCGCATCCCAGGGGGGGCGCCATTTGGAGAGACGGTGGCTGACGCCACCGCGACCATCGCCGGCCCGTTCGCCTGGTGTCGCATCGAGAGTGACGACCGCGTCGCCTGTATGGGCAGTGGCGTCTGGTTGCAGAACCTCGGGTTGCTGGGCGGCAACGAGCCCGCGCAGTTCAGCGGAGGTACTGTCTACGGGATGTACG
>SKPJ01000194.1 GCA_007119595.1 Myxococcales bacterium | reverse complement strand
TGGCTCGACGACGTGCAGTGGAGCCTCGATACGCTGGGGTTTGCCAGATATGTATTGCGTCAACAGGAGATCGAACCGGCTCCGCTGCTGGTAGTGATGACCGCTCGCACCGAAGCACTGGGCGAGCGTGACCGAGAGCGTCGCGTTCTTCATTCCCTGGTTGCCGATGAAGCTGTGGACCGACGGCAACTCGAGCCACTCGAAGAGGACGATATCGACCGTCTGGTCCGGCGATTGTTACGGCTCGACGATGCACTCGCCGAGCATGTTATCGCCCGAAGTGAGGGGGTTCCGCTGTTTGCGGTGCAACTGGTGGAGGATTGGGTCGCTCGGGGCAAATTAATGATGGGCAGCGATGGCTTTGTCCTAAAGCCCGACGCCGATGTCTCGATTCCCGACGATCTTCACGAATTGTGGGACCGCCGAATTCAGGGCTTTCTCGGCGAAGAGGTAGAGCACACCGTCGGCCACCTGGAGCTGGCGGCGATTCTCGGGCAAGAGGTCGATTCCGAAGAGTGGAACAAGGTGATTGACGAAGCGGGACTCCAACCGGCGAAAGGGCTGGTGGAACGCCTCGTCGACGAGGACCTGGCTGAACCCATGGAGGATGGGTGGCGTTTTTCTCACGGATTGTTGGCCGAGAGTTTGCAACGCCATGCTCGAGAAGAAGGTCGAGGGAAGCGGTGGAATGCCTGTTGTGCTCAAGCTCTGGAGCAGCTTTACGGCCGGAGTAAATCGGGAATCAGCGAGCGAATCGCATGGCATTGGGTGGAGGCCGCCGAGTATGGACGTGCGCTCAATCCACTGGGGCGTGCCATTGACGAGGCCATCGAGCGAAGTCAATTCGACCACGCCGGGGCCCTTATCGAATGGCGGGCGGGATTGTTCGACAACTCAGCCCCCCATTCGCTGCAAACAGCGATCGATGAGGCACGATTGGCCTGCTATCGCGGTGATTATAAGGTGGCCGTCGAGCTTGGAAAGCAGGCTGCCACGGAGGCCCATAAAGAAGGGGGTTGGCCACAGTTGGCAGCCCGGGCCAATTTGTGGGTCGGCGTGGCGCAGCGGTTCATCGGGGAGCTCGATGCTGCCGAAGCGAACCTACAGTCGGCGGGAGAGTATTTCGCCGACGCAGGCCACAATGCGCGGTTGGCTCGGACAGTGCTCGAGTTGGGCCGTGTCGAGGAAAGGCGCGGCGATTACGAGATGGCGCGGCGACATTTCGAGGGGGCTCGTGAGCGATTTTCTGAGGGTGATGATTCCTTTGGTGAAGCCCAGTGTTTTAATGCCCTGGGGGATGTACTTCGTCAAAGTGGCGAATACGACGCCGCACACAGCGCCTGCCTGAAAGCGCTGAAGCGCTTTCGCGCCATGGACAATGTCGCCGGCATCGCCGATTGCCTCAATGATCTCGCCGAATGGAGCCGACTTCGAGGCGATCTCTCCAGCGCCGGGGACTTTGCGGAGGAAGCTCTGCGCTTGTATCGCGCACTCGGATCTGGGCTGGAGCATTTCGTCCGCCTCAATCTCGCCATGATCCTATTGGAAAAGAGAAGCTACGCGGAGGCCGAAGAGCTCTTTGCCTCTCTGGTAGAGGTCTTTCAACAAACGGAACAGCGAGCGCTGGCATCACAGGCGAGAGCAGGGCTTTTGGCGGCCAACGCCGGACAATCCCGGTGGGCAAATTGGGAGGAGATGCTCCAAAAGATCATGGAAAGCGCCGACGAAACAGGAGCCAGTTTGCCCATGGCCACGCGAGCCCTGACGCTGGCTTTTGAACTTGCGCAACAGGCCGGCAAAACCGATCTGGCCACCTCGGCAGAGAAGCTCGTCATCGGGCAACGCCGCAAGACTCGGAGCACCATGGAGGTTGGAGACATGCCGGATGAGTGAGGATTACTACGCCGAACTCGATGAGCAGCTCGAACCGGCCCGTATCGACGGGTGGCGCCATCGACTCGAGCAGAGCCTTCGTTTCGAGGTGGTTCGACGGGCGCTGAATATCGGTGCCGAATCCTCCGTAATTGATCTCGGATGTGGGACGGGACGCCTCTTTGAATATCTCAAAAAATGGGGAGTCGGTTCCTATCTCGGGATCGACCAGAGGCAATCGGTGATCCGGCGTGGTCGCCGAGATTTTCCGGATGCTCGATTTCTCCACTCCGATCTGTATTCCTCGGTCGTCGAGGAGGATGGTCCCGTCGATTTCGCCGTCGCCATCGGGACCCTGGTCGACGGAATACCGACCGCGTCGGCTGTGCAGAGAAGCGATGAGCTTCGCCAGCTCATGGCCCGACTCGACGACCTCAGTACCACCGGCTGGGCTCTGGTGGTTCTGAACCAAGACCGCCTCGACGAAAACCCTGTACGAAGCCTCGAGCCCTGTCTAACCGGCGCTTCTCGACGAGATATCGAGGTCGCATTGGACGATCTGGGCTTCGACGCCGCCATCGACGAGCGATGCCTACCCACCGATATATTCGTCCTGAAGCGTCGTGGCGCGCCGACCCAATCAGTGTTGTCCCGGGTCGCCGGTGATGTGCCGCACCAAACGGTACTGGACATCGCCGCCGAAGGTGGCGATGGCTTCGATGCCGCCGATGAAGTGTGGTTTTGGGGGGTTACGGGAAGAACGGAGAGAGCGCGGCGCGCACTGTCGGCGCTTCCGGACGATCATCACCGAAAGCGACTACTCGCCGCGCGCCTCCGAAACAAGTGATGAGCCTTATTCGGCGAGGACTGGGTGACGAGGCCGATGCCGTCGAACATAGACGGCAAAGAGATCGTCGTTCAGGACCGGCGAAGAATGGTTTAAGACTTCCGTCGGGCACCACTAGTGTGCGGTGTGATGCGAAGCCCCACGTTGGGACAACGACGGGACTCCCGGTTGTTCCGGACGCCTGGGTAAAAACACCGTAAAGTGCGAACCCTTACCTTCTTCACTGTCGACCTGAATATGACCGCCGTGCATTTCGGCAAATCGCTTGGCCACCGCTAAGCCCAGTCCGATCCCGCGCTTGTTGAACTCAAATTCTCCCGACGAGTGGTGGCCACTATTAAAGGTGCTGAAGAAGACGTCGAAAATCTGGGAGACATCCTCGTCTCGGATACCCACACCGCTGTCGCACACTTCGATGATCAACTGGTCCTGATCCTCATCGACACTGATATTGAGTCCAATGCTCTGGTCATCGTAGGAGAATTTGATGGCATTCATCAACAGATTTAGACTCATATCGTGAAGCTTGTCCTCGTCGGCCAGAATACGGCCGACGTCGGAGGCGATCTCGATGTCCAGCGTCTGATTTCGCTTCTCTAAGAAGGGATCGATTTGCTCGTGCAATGAGTCCACGAATTTCTCGATATCGACCCACTCCAGTTCGAGGGTGGATTGCGCGCCATCCTCGTCGAGCATCTTGAAGATGCGATTCGAGATATTCTTCAATCGCACGGCGCTGGAATCGATACCGGCCAGTGCCTTTTCGGCCACCGACGACAACTGGCCGCCCAATTCCTTGCGGAGCAAAAAGGTATAGCCGAACACAATGGCGATGGGCGTGTTCAACTCGTGGCTTACGACCTCCATGAACACGCTTTTGACTCGGTCGACGAGTTTGAGTTCTTCATTTGCCGCACTGAGAAGCCTGTTTTGCTCCTCCAATTGTTCGTTCGCCGCCTGGAGCTTTTTTAGCAGATTGTCTCGCTCCCGCTGTGTTCGAAAGTGTTCAAAGGCCTGGGCGACGAATACTCGAAGCTCCACCGGCTTCCAGGGCTTACTTATATAGCGGTAGACATGTCCGTCATTGATGGCGTCGATGACGTCGCTAATATTGGAATAACCCGTAAATAGTACGCGCACGATGTGGGGGTGGCTTTTGCGCAGCTTGGAGAGAAAATCGATACCCGTCGTCCGTGGCATGCGTTGGTCGGTCATGACCACTTCGACGTCGTCCTCTTCAATGATCTCCCAGGCCTCCTCGGCGGATTGAGCCGTGAGAACGCGATATTCCCGGCGAAATAGGCGCTCAATGGCATCCAGGATATCCGGCTCGTCATCGATCACCAAAAAGGTTCCCTGCAATTGACTGTTATCGGATGCGTTCATAGTGGATTTGTACCCGGACTACTCAAGGGTTACTTACGAACAGGCTCGTACTTCCTCGCCCATCCCCGGTGCGAGTCAGCCTGACGTCACATACGCTTCATGCTGAGAGCATAACTAGAAGCTAACAAAAGATTGGAAGCGGGGGAAGCTCCGTTCAAAGCCGCGAGCCATGGAAGGGAGTAAGAAAACAGCGATCACTTCAGAATTGGCATCGCTAGTCCCGCCTGGGTTCGGTGGTAAGCTATAAACTATTGATAAAAAAGGCTTATTTCTCGTCTCCTATAGGAAGGGTGCCCTGGAGAGAATCATCGTCATCGAGTAAGGAGTGAAAATCCGATTCCCCGATAACTTCGATTTGGGAGCCGTCATTGTTGTAGCGCTCAACTTTTTTAAGTTTATTTGTTCGCCAGCCGGTTTTGAATTTCTCCATGTCGGCATCTCCCATCACCAGGTAGTCGAGATCGCGCACCACTGACGAGGGACAGCGACCGCCTCTTTTTTCGACTTCCTCTTTTGCCTGGGTGCGGCTCATCGATTCCATGCGACCCGTAAATAGCACCGCCCGGTCGGCCAGCGGAGAGCCCGGAATTTCGGGCTCCTCATCGCCGTCCTCGGGAAATTCCACATCCAGATGGTGCAGCAATTCGTCGATGAGCTCGCCGTTTTCTTCAAGCCCCGTGGTGACCGATTCGGCGATGATTTCCCCGATGGTATGCAATTCGACCAACTCTTCGGGATTTGCGCTGCGAATGGCGTCCAGCGATGAATACTCATCGACCAGGATATTGGAGACGTGATGGCTCAGCTCGTCGATCCCCAGGGCGCGTAGAAAACGCGCGGCGGAAACGGTGCGGGCATTGTCGATCCGTCGAATCTGTTTTTCGGCGAGTTTTCGGCCCACTCGCTCCAGGGGAAGCATCTCCTCGACGGTGAGGGTGAAAAAATCCGGCGGTGAGGTCACGATTTCGGTTTCATAAAGCTGCTCGAGTAGCTTCGGACCAAAGCCCTTTATCTCCATTTCGCTCACAAAGTGGCGCAACTGGCGTAGGCGGGCACTTCGACAATCCTCTAGATGGTCGGCGACGAGAACGTCGTTGTCGCGCCGCGTCTTCGCACCACAATCCGGACATTGTTGTGGGAACTCCACCGGCCGATCTCCGGGTTCGATGACCTCCTCGAGATTCGGGATCACGCCACCGCGTCGACTCATCAACACTCTGGCGCCCAGGGTTAGTCCCTGATCACCTCCCAATTGCTCCATGATTGCCAGATTGTGCAGGCTGACCCGGCTGACCATTGCGCCCGATAGCTGAACGGGCTCCACGATGCCCACGGGATTGATCGCCCCCGTACGCGAGACGCTCCACACCACATCGTGCAAAACGCTCTCCCCCGTATCACCGGCGAATTTGTAGGCCAGGGCGTAGCGTGGATGATGGGCGGTATGTCCCATGCGCTGTTGCTCGGCGACATCGTCTGCTTTGTAGACCACACCGTCGGTTTCGTATTTGAGAGTCGCCCGGTTCTCCGAGACCTCGTCGTAATAAGTTTGCCCCTCGTCGCGTTCGACCAACTCATACTCGGGGACTGCAAAGCCCAGTTCGTCGAGGCGTCGCATTTTGTCGGATTCTGTATCACAGCGGGGACCCAATAGATCAAAGGCGAAGAATCGGATCTCGTAATTCGCCGTCTTCTTGGGGTCCTTTTGTTTTAGCGCCCCGGCGGTCAGATTGCGCGGGTTGGCGTATTCGTGTTTAAAGCGCTCGCGAAACACGGCGACCGGCATGACGGCTTCGCCGCGTACCTCCAGATCTCCGTCGTCGATGGACTGCGGAATATTGCCGACGTATCGGGCCTGTTCGGTCATGACCTCGCCGACATCGCCGGTTCCCCTGGTGGCGGCTACCTGCAATTCTCCGTGCGTGTCGTAGCGAAGGGTGGCTGCCACTCCGTCGATCTTGGGTGTCACAAGGGCCGGGCCTTCGAATTTGTCGTACCAATCCAGAAGAGTTTGCTCCTCGTAGCACTTATTCAGCGACAGCATCGGAGGATCATGGGCGATTTTCTCCGTCTCAGAGTCGAAGGATTCGGCATCGGCGCCGGCCGGTCCCACCGCATGGAGCACCGCGTTTTCCGGATCCTTGTCGCGCAATACCTCCACGAGACGATCGAATTCCGGATCGCTTATCTCCGGGGCATTATCGATCCAATATTTTCGATTGTGGTAGCGAACGGCCTCCTCCAATTCATCGGCGGAATACCGTTCCCAGTCGGGAGGGGTGGCGGCGGGCTTGGACATTTGAGTACTCCGAATCAAACCAAAACAACCAGGATTTGTTGCCCCTTTATGCGATCCTCCCGTGGGTGGTGCAAGGTGGACCCAGTTGGTGGGATGGACCTTCGACGGTTTTGGGTTTGCCACGCTCGTGACCCCGGGCTCCTAAACGACAGTCGGGTGTGGGGGCATGCGGGGCGATGCGGATGGATACAGGGCGTATCAGGTCAAACGATCCAAGTCGTCCGAGGTTAGTTTGTCTATGAATTATGGGTGTGGCGCAAAACCCGCGGCGTCCGTTGTTCGACGCCGCAATTGTAGCCCGGGCCCGACCGTAGCGAAGCGCAGGGAGTCCCGGGTAACCCGCGTCTCATACCC
>SKPJ01000132.1 GCA_007119595.1 Myxococcales bacterium | reverse complement strand
CGACATTCGTCGTCGAGCCCTTGGTGGCAGCCACTTGTCGATCGCCACGAGCTGGCCCGGGATCTGGTGGTTGCTCGTCGGCTTTCTCCAATCCCGTCAACACCCGCCCGCCGGGATTCAAATCAGGCAACTCACCCAAAAACTCGTCGGAATGATCGGCCGCCCCCCCTCCGGTTCCGGCGCTCTGAGAAGTTGAACTTCCAGCTCCGGAGCGTTCCGCCGGCGGCTGCTCGTGCGGTCGTTGACTCCGGCGATGAGGTGAGGCATCGCCGCGCAGTGAGCCACTTCCTCGATTCCCCTGTTCTTCCCCACCACCGGACTGATTTCGATTCACCGGCGCTTGCCTTCCGGTCGACCTCGATGGTGGTATAGGCCGCGAACTGTTTTCGGGCCCCTGCCGCCCCGGTGGATGCCTCCGCTGGGAATTGGCGCCCTGTTGCGATGACGACCGGCCTCGCTGTTTCTGTGGAGCGCTATCCTGTGGCCCCCCGGCCTGTTGCGATGACGATCGGGCTCTGTGCTCCTGTGGATCGCCGGCGTTTCTCGGAGACGGCTGCGATGGACGGCGATCCATCTGATTTGTTTCGTCCGCAAGAGCTGCCTCTTTGTCGAAGGTCCCGCTGACGATCGTCTCGTCGGTTGATGCCCTGGTCTCAAATGAATCCCGCCGCTCCGGCTCCGTAGAATGGTTGCCCGTCTGCTGCGTATGCCCTCTGAACTCCTCGCCGACGATGGTCTCGTCTTGCGGCGCTGCTGTCTCGATTTCCTCTTGACGACGCGCCGCCTCATCGGGGCTGACCCGGCGGATATCGACGGCTCCCGCCGATGAATCACCACTGGGAATCGGCTCTCCGCGGTACTGCTTATCTCCAGAATCGGACATCTCGAGCTTGGAGACCACGCCTCCCAGATCGTCGACTGTCGGATCGTCGTGGGTTTCTGCTGCCCGCTCGGCATTGATGATGGCCTGTAGCTGACGTTGTTCCTCTGGCGTAGAACCGATCTCCACGGTTTCATCGTCGGGAACACCCTCGAGACGCTTTCCCTGTTCGGCCAAAATGGCCTGAAGCTTTTCTTGCTCCTCCGGTAAGGCCCCCAATTCCACGGTCGGATCGTCTGGACGCTTTTGGAGTTGCTCCTGGCCATCGGGTCGAATCGGTGACGGCTGCTTGGGAATTGGCTCTTTGCCGGATACGGCCGAGCTCTTCTGTGGCTGGGAGGGCTGACCGGAGGTGCCGGTGTCGTCATCGGTGTCTTCGCCCATCAATCGGGCGATATACCGTGCCACATGCTTGGTACCAATTCGCATCCGCTGGTCGAAGAGCCATTCCTCGAGGTCCTCGTGCATCGCCTCCGTCGTCTGGTATCGCTTGTCGGGATTGACGTTGAGAGCTTTGCACACGATCTCCTCGAGACGCTCGGGATATCCCGGTCGAACGGCCGACGGCGGTTCAAAATCCCCCTCCGTGATTCTGCGAATGGTCTCGAATTCACTGCGGGCCTTAAATAAGCGAGTCCCCACGGTCGTCTCGTACAACACGACGCCCAGCGCGAAAATATCACTTCGAAAATCGAGATCGGAACTCCCGAATTGTTCGGGGCTCATATAGGAAAATTTTCCCTTAAACTCCCCGATCTGGGTCTGGGTAAGCCGGTCTTCGGCCTTGGCGATTCCGAAATCACAGACTTTGACCGCCCCATCCACGCTGATCAAGACATTTTGTGGCGAAATGTCGCGGTGGACTATATTCATGGGCCGGCCATCCTCGTCCCGGCGTGTATGGGCGTAGTCCAGCCCGGCTGCTACCTCGGAGATGATATGAACCGCCAGCGGACGCGACAAAAAGTCCTTTTTCTCCACCCCTTTTTCGCAGACCTCGCGCAGATCGTAGCCCTCGACATACTCCATGGCGATGAAAAACGCCTCGTCGACGACCCCCAGGTCATAGATCTGAACGATGTTGGGGTGATGAAGTTGGGAGGCGATTCGCGCCTCATCGATGAACATGGTGATGATCTCGTCACGATCGACGAGATGTGGAAACATGCGTTTGATGGCCAGACGACGCTCGAATCCGCCGATATCGCCCTTTTTGGAGGCAAGAAACACCTCGGCCATGCCCCCTTGGGCAATTTTTTGATGGAGCTGATATTGTCCGAAGACTTCGGCCATGGCGGCGTTCCGGCGGGCCTCGCGATCACCGGCTAAGCCGGATCAGGGGAGAAGACGCCGCCAAATGTACGAAAACAGCCGACAAAGCGTCAAGCTAAGGGCCCGTTCACCCATGCCATTTGCACCTGGAAAGACACCATGAAAACCACGGCAATCCTATGCCTCGGCGACGAATTACTCGATGGCCGAATCCGTGACGAGAATGCCCGCTTTCTTCTTCAACAAGCACGCCACCTACCGATCCAGGTCGTGGAAGTGCGGATATTGGGAGACCAGCGTCACCAGATCGCCGCGGCCCTCGATGATTTTGGCGATGTCGATTGGGTTGTCGTCAGTGGTGGCCTGGGGCCGACGGCCGACGACGTCACCCGACAGGCGGCCGCCGATTTTGTTGGCGACGAATTGGTCGAAGATCGCGAGGTACTCCAAGAGCTACGCCGTCGATTCCAGAAACGAGGCTTTGCGTTCACCAACAACAACCGCCGCCAATGCCTCTTTCCCGAAAGCGCGAGTATCCTGGCCACCGATGTCGGCACCGCCGCCGGCTTTTGCCTTCGAAAATATGAAACCGACTATTATTTTTTCCCCGGCGTACCCCATGAATTTCGCTGGTTTTCCCAGCGATACCTGCCGAGCTTCGACGCCGACGAGCGCTCTTTTCGTGGAAAACGGCTTTTCTTCTTCGGGCGCGGCGAGAGCGATCTGGAGATGAAGCTCGACGACGTCGCCGACCGGGCCGAAAAAACGCAGGTCTCCATCGGCTACCGGGCGGCATTCCCGATCATAGAAATCCTTGTCAAAGGTCCAACTCAGGCCCAAGGGGAAATCGAGGCAAAGATTCGCGATGCGATCGGGAAATGGCTAATCGCCGAAGATGAAGAAAATCTGTCGACCCGCGTCGGTCGACGCCTCGTCAATGCCAATGCCACCGTCACGGTCGCCGAGTCCTGTACTGCTGGACTGGTGGGCGCTGAGCTGACGAATATCTCGGGGAGTTCTCGCTACTTCGAACGGGGATATTTGACCTATTCCAACCAAGCCAAGATAGATTTATTGGATACGGATCCGACGATGTTCAAACACCACGGGGCCGTGAGTCCCCAGGTCGTCACCCAGATGGCTGCCGGCGCCAGACGACAGAGCAATGCCACCTTCGCCCTCTCCATCAGTGGTATCGCAGGGCCCACTGGCGGTAGCGAGGAAAAACCGGTGGGCACGGTGGACTTCGGCCTGGCTTGCCCGGAGGGCGTGTACTATCGGCGAGCTTATTGGCCCCATCGTTCTCGCAAGCAAGTGCGCGTCCTATCGGTTCACCTCATACTGGCGATGTTGTTGTGGCGCCTCGAAGATCGCATCGATGAACATAGCGTCGACGGACCCTTCTCCTATCCCTCGGTCCGACGGGGCATATCGGATACGAAAAGATCGAGCGAATAGACGACGCAACGCCGTGAATTACGAGATCTCCGCAGAGCCCAATTCGAAGCGCTCTACGACCTCGTATCGCGCGCCATTGTGATCGAGATGGGATTCATAGAGCACGACATCGCGTATATAACTTCTACCAAAGCGCACATCATCGTAGCGATATAGTATCTGTTGAAACGACGGGCGACTTCGCGACTTCACTCGTGCCACCGTGACGTGGGGATGAAAGGGACGGTGTTCCTTTGCGATTCCCAGCTCAGAGCATTCTTTCTCCACGGTACGCTGCAACAACTCCAGTACTTCGTGGCTCTCGTCGTCAAATCCGCTCCAGACAATCCGCGGCGTGTGAAGATCGGGAAAAGCACCCACGCTGTGGCATTCGATCTCGAAGGGAAAAAGCGTCTCGCACAGCATTTCCATCCGCTCACCCAGCCGCGGCACCAGCTCCGGTGTCGTATCTCCCAGAAATTTGAGCGTCATATGAATATTGGGCGCCTCCACCAGGCGCAATCGGACATGTTCCCCAAACTCATTGGCGACGCGCTCTCGGAGCTCGTGCTGGAGCAGGAGTAGACGCTCAACAACCGAGATCGAAAGATCGATGGCGAGAAAAAGACGTCTCATCTTGTTCCCCCCTTCCATCGCTGTGCATTCAGGTTGAGATCATTCATCGAGATTCTGGCGCAGTTGTTCACTCTGGTATCGAGCAATGGAGGCGTGCTCTCCATTGGGAAAGCGATCGAGATATCGCTCATACGCCGTTAGCGCCGCGCGACTCTGTCCCCGATTTCGCTCCGCCCGTCCCATGCCGATAAGCGCTTCCCCCATCGAGGAATCGATAGCGATGGCGCGCTCGAATTTCGAGATCGCCAATTCGATCGATCCATCGGACAGATGAGCCCAACCGAGCCCGACGATGGCCTCGGCATTGTCCGGGGATGCATCGAGTGCCTGCTGGAAACGCTGTAGCGCCTGGGTTGCATTCCCGCGATCCAGGGATCTCCGTCCGCTGGCGATGAGCCGCTGTGGCAGAGGCACAGCGGCTCGCTGAGCAGCCTGTTCAGCGCTGCGCTGAGCATCCGTCAACGCCACACCAACTTCTTTTTTTCCGGCCTCTAGGGCCTCGCGATATGCGAGCGAATGCACTGCCAATTTCGCCGCCGCCAGTGCGGCGTCCACTCCCTCGACCAGCTGTGCCGAAGCAACTTGCGACGGCTCTGCTTCTGGCTCATCGCTCTCAGGGTCGGTGGACGGTGCCTGCGCGACACTATCGTCGTCGAGGGGCAACCACTCTTTCACCGTCTCGTGCTGCCAGATTCCAACGCCGACGCCGACCACTATTGCGAATGCAACCAACAGGGGCCACCGACGTTTTCTCTGATACATCTCCACCACCGGCGCTTCGGGATCTCCGTACTCCAACTCGCCAAGGGTCGGTTCGGAAGCCGATTCGTCGGGCTGTGTAGTGCCGTCGTCTCGATTGTGCTGAAAGCGCCTTCCGTCGAGTTGCACCTTGTCACCATGAGCGCCGGTGGACGGTGACTTCTCTTTCTTCGGCGACGATGTCTGGGGCGTTGGTGTCGTCTGTGGAGTGCGAGAGCTTGGCTCGGGCCCCGGAGTAGTCTCTGGCTTTCGCGCCGGTCGATTGGGCTCCGGCGGCATCCGTCGTGGCGCCGATGTAGATTCCTTCTTCTCTTTGTTCCTCGACGTATTCGCGGGCGGCGTCGATGGCGTAGCAGAACGCTTTGCCGGTCGATTGCGCCGTTGGGAATCCTTCCGTGGTTGGTCTTGGAGCTGCTGTTTGCCGGTTTGATATTGGGGTTGGGTGGATTTGCGCTTGCGCCCCGCCTTTTGTTCCCCCTTCTTCGGCATCGGTGGAGGGGTCGAATCATGACGGGGCCGGCGAGGCTTCTCAGCCTTTGCTCTCGATGCCTCCCCGGTGGGTTGTGGCGCCGGTGTCGGTGACTTCGGACGGCGCTGACGGGCGGTCGAGCTCTTTGGACCACCGGAGTTTTTGGCGCGAACATCCGGTGACGAGTCGCCATCGGGCGCGGCCCTCGTCCGAGCACTCTTTGCCAATGCCTCGTACGTCATCTCCACCGTTTCATCGTCGGCGGAAGACGATTTCGAAAGACTGGCGATCGATGCTACGACTTTGAAAATCGGCATAAACTCACCGATCTCCCCCAGCGCCTTCCAGGACCGCCCGGTTCGCGAAATCTCATCGCGTTCACCAATCGTCCCAGCCATGATCCACTCATGGAGTGTATCAAAGCTGTTAAAATACAGGATATCCCCGGACTCGATCTTTTTGACCATCCAGCGGCGTTGGCTCTCATCGCCCCCTACAGATGGTGGTATGAGTCGAAATAGGTGGTGGCACTGGCTGCATTTGAGCGTCACCGCCTTGGCGCGAACCTGCCCCTCATCGAGCTCGTAGACCGTCTCACACTGAGGACACGAAACATCCATCAGTCACCGCCTCTACACCGATTTAACAGCGCGGTCACTCATCGTCCTCATCGACGGCATCGCTGTCTTCAGCGGCATCCTCCTCAGCCGCTTCTGCTTGCTCTTCGAGTTCGCGAAGCTCCTCGGCGCGCACCCGCAATTCCTCGGCTTCGTCGACCTCTCCGAGTTCTTCATGGACCTCGGCCTTCATCTCGTAGACTTCGATCCGCTCCGGATCGAGAGAATGGGCGCGATCCAGGCGATCGATTGCCGATGCGAGCCGATTGGACTCCATATCGCCGCCGGCACTCTCCAAGAGGCGATCGACTTCTTGTCGCACCCGTTCTGAGACGCCATCTTCTTCCTCCGGCATCTCCTCGACTTCGTCGTCGTCGACAACATGCTCCTCAATCGCTGTCGGAGCTTCTTCGGGTTCCGGTTCATCGTCGATGAGATCGATGACGCCGAGAAGCTGAAGTGCCAGGACAATCGCCGCTATCGCCAACAGGACGAAGGCTCCCCACAAGACGATATTGAGGACCATACTGTCCCGCGATGGGGGCTGAAACTTCTCGTTGGGATTGATCTTTTCCCTGCTCGGATCCGGCCCCCCGGGCTGTGGGGCTCCCTGTGGAGCTCCACCGGGGCTGGACGCGGTCCGAAACGGTGAGTGACCACTTCCGCCGGGGCTCGGTCCCCCCGGTGGTGGGGGG
>SKPJ01000058.1 GCA_007119595.1 Myxococcales bacterium | reverse complement strand
GGCTCCTCACCCGCATCCCCGAGTCCTACGCCAACATCATCTGCCACATCGGTGTCAGCAGATTGCACCTCGCCGGCCTGAAATACCGGAAGGTCCTGACACAATCCCTCGCAGCCAAGGGCAAACCCAATAAACGTGCAGAAAGCGGCGATCCGAAAAAAACGGTGCACCATGTGCAGTTCGGACATTCTCTGCGACTCCGAAGGAAAAAGTGAATCCACAATTTATTCTACTTCATTCGCTCACCTTAATTCTGCCCTCAAGGGTTGTAAATAACCCCCATCTCCATTGGGTGCAGTTCGCCAATCGGGGGGTTGATGCGCAGGACCGTCAGGTGGCCATATATGATAGGCTTGTCGGGAGGGGACAGGGATTGCGAAAAGCTACCTTGAGGCCCCCCGAAAACAAAAACGCCCACCGGCATTTATTTTCGTAAATGAACCGGCGGGCCTGTTGCTATATCTCATCGCGACGAAGCTTCGTTACTCCTCATCCTCCTCTTCGTCTTCGTCGGCATCTCTTCGCGGACCGCTCGCCTCTTCCTCTTCGTCGGCTTCTTCTTCCTCCGCCTCTCTTCGCGGACCGCTCGCTTCTTCTTCTTCGTCGGCTTCTTCTTGCTCCGCTTCTCTTCGCGGGCCACTTGCTTCTTCCTCTTCCTCCGCCTCTCTGCGCGGACCACTCGCTTCTTCGTCAGCTTCTTCCTCTTCGTCAGCTTCTTCCGGCTCTTCTTCGATCTCCTCCGGCTCTTCTACTTCCTCCGGCTCTTCTTCGATCTCCTCCTCTTCCTCGACCTCTTCCGGTTCTTCGGTGGGCTCAATCTCCTCGGCTTCCGTCAGCCCCTGAAGCGCACCAAAGCGGGCACCGGCGGCGATATATAGTCCTCCCGTTTCGAGATGAATCGTGGAGAGTTCTCCCGAGCCCGTATCGGTCTCCAGCGCAAAGTCGTCGGAGCGGATATTTCGCGGATACCACTGATTAAACCCGGTTCGAACATAGGCGGCGCTCCAATCGGTGATCCCGCGACGCACCTCCAAAAAGGGCCGGAGAACAGTCAACGACGAGGAAAATTCGTCGTCATTGTCGGTGATTCGCAGTCCACCGACGCCAATGCTCATACCGAGCGCGATTTCCCAGCCATTATTTCCAGCGACGTAGGCCGGCTCCAATCCGACATACCAGCCGTACAGGGAGGGATCGCTTGGTCGAGCCATCAACATGCCTCCGAGAATGGAAAGACGAAGATTTTCGATCACCCGGGATTCGACGACGAGGTCGATATGATGGACGCCACCGACGTCGAATGGATCCGCTTCATTAGGCACCAGGACATATTCATTGAATCGCTGAAGATCGGTGAAAAAATATCCCGTTTCCACCCCGAAACCAAAGGTTGGCGAAAAGACCATCTCCCGCTCCGGAGCGGTTGCACCCTCTTCGGCCTCGGAGACCTCTTCTAGCTGATCGTCAACACCGGCCCAGAGATCGTTGTCGTCGTCTTCGACGACTTCGACCTCTTCTTCAATCTCTTCGTGAACCGGTTCAGCCTCGACCATCTCCGGTTCGACGGCTTCTTCTTCAACGACTTCCTCTTGCTCCTCGTCGGCAACCTCTTCCCCGGCTTCCCGGCGCGGTCCCGTCTGCTCTTCTTCTTCCGGCGCCACTTCCCCGGCTTCCCGGCGCGGCCCCGTCTGCTCTTCTTCCTCCGGCGCCTCTTCCCCGGCTTCCCGGCGCGGCCCCGTCTGCTCTTCTTCTTCCGACGCCTCTTCCCCGGCCTCCCGGCGCGGCCCTGTTTCTTCCGACGCCTCTTCCTCGGCTTCGGAGGCCTCGTCTTCTGCTGATGACTCATCTTCTGCTTCCGCATCCGACTCCTCATCCGAAACTTCTTCTTCAGCAACCTCTTCTGCGTCGGCATCGACTTCCGAATCGTCTTGAGCTGCCACCGAACTGGCAGCGGCAAATACCGTTACGAGGGTTACGACGAACAATTTTTTGCGCCACAAATGCTTCATCCGACACTCCCATGGAGTTCACAGGCCATTTAGAACGACAGTGAACATCTACATCGAATTGGGATTCGATCAAACCCATTTCTTGTGCGACCCTTCTCGAAACCGGGGACGAATCGGACTTCGGCGGCGAGACGGGATGCGACAAGGCCTCTGGATACTCGCCCCGCCGTGCCCTACATTCCCCGGTCGAGGGATGGTTTTTTGGTACTTCCACTTCGTTCAGGAGCCGCGCTGTGAGCAATACCTCCCAAAGTCTACCGGAAGTCGGAGATCTCGTGGCCGGCCGATACCGGATCGTTCGCGAAATCGGTCGCGGAGGCTATGGCGTTGTCTTTCTTGCCCACCAGGAGACCATCGAACGAGAAGTGGCGATCAAATTTTTGCTTCCCGACATCGCCGCCGATCCCACGGAAGTGGAGCGTTTTCGCCGGGAGGTCTTTCACGCCAGCAGCCTGGAAAACCATTATACGGTGACCCTCTTCGACTACGGAAAATCACCGACCGGGTCGTTTTACGTGGTGATGGAATACCTCGATGGTATGGCCCTGGGAGACCATCTCAGCGAACGGGGTCCACTCCAGCCGTATCAGGCGCGCCTGTTGTTGGAGCAGGTGCTGCAGAGCCTCGATGAAGCCCATCGACGCCAGTTGGTGCACCGCGATCTAAAGCCGGAGAATATCTTTCTCAACGATTTGGACCGCGGCGAAATCGACTGCCGTGTGCTGGACTTCGGGTTGAGCAAATTCATCGGTGATCCGCGCTCTACATTATATCGCGGCCCGTCGCTGACGGCGGAGGGCGAGATCTGCGGCACACCGCAATATATGTCGCCCGAGCACGCCTATGGCGAGCCGGTCGGTCCGTCGGCAGATATGTATTCGCTGGGGCTGGTACTGTACGAAGCACTTTTGGGAGAGATGGCCTTCGATGGTCCCACGCCTCTGGATATCCTACTCAAACAGGTCAAGGAGCCGGTGCCGCCGCTGCCGGAGGAGTTTGCCGACTCCACGACGGCCCGATTCATCGAGCGCGCAACACCGAAAGAACCGGACGAACGGTTCACCGACGCCGGCGAAGCGCTTGAATGGCTGTATCAACAGCCGACGACGCAGTTGGAAACACCACCGAGCTCCCCGGCCAACTCCGGCCCGAATATTTTGGCGAGATCCGGTGAATTTCCCACCATATCACCGAGCCATATCTCTCCCATTAAATTTTCCTCCACCACGGTTCCTCCCGTTGAAACGCGTCAGGACCGTTCTCGTGATTCGATGAGCGGCCCCCCGTCGGAGTCGACGAAGAATCGATTCGGACCGTCGTCGACGGTCGCCGTTTCTCAGCCGGAACAGGACACACAACTCGACGAGACCATCGATGCCGCGGAGATCTCGAGCGTCGAGGAGCTATCCGAATCATCGGAGCTCGACACAGACCGCAGTGATGAGCCCGATCGCTCCGAGCGTGACGCCGCGTTGGAGCGCTTTGAATTGCGGGCCGCTCAGGTCCCGCTGATCGGTCGTCGCCAGAGCCTTTCGCGCCTCGACGCTTGGCTCGAGCAAGCGACCCGCACCGGTGGCGTTTTTGCCCTGACGGCCGATGCCGGCTCCGGAAAAACGGCGCTCCTCAACACCTGGTGTTCCCGCATTGCAACCCATGACACGCTCCACCTATTGCGTGGAACCCAACCGCGCAATGCTCCTGCACTGACCGGGCTCAGCGAGGCATTCGATGATCTGCTCGACATCAGCGGAGCGCCCGCGAATAAGCGAACCGTTCGCCTGAGCGTAGAGGATGCCTTCAAACTCCAGCGTCTACTCAACGCCACGGCGTCGATCGGTTCCGACAGCGACCCCTCGCTCAGCTCGGTGGTTCAGGATCTGACCCAGATCGTGGATCAGCTCTGCGAACAGCAGCCGGTCTTATTGGTCTTCGATGACCTGCAACACGCCGACTCCACGACTCGAGCCTTTTTCGACCATCTCGTGCATTCGCTCACCGAGCGCCAGCGCCCTCTAGCGGTGCTGGTCACCACTCGCGAGGCCCATACCATCGCCTCCTGGGAGCGGATCGCCAATGCTCCCCTGGTCCACTGGCCGCTGCCAAATCTGTCCCGACAAGCCCTCCACGATCTGTTGCAACGGCTGGTCCCGGTCTCAGAAGGACTGGCGCAGGGAATTTTACGGCTCGCCTCGGGAAACCCGGCCCTCTTATTTCATATCTGCCGCTACCTCATCGAGAGCGATCTGATCGAGTTTCGGGTCGATCGCAAACACTGGGCTCTGCGCGATCCATCGATACCGATCGAGGAGATGGTCCCCCTCGATCTACAACAATTGATCATCGAACGGGCCAACCGCTATCTCGATCAATCGAGTGACGAGCCGGCGCTGCGATCGATTTTACACCGTGCCGTGCTGCTGGGCGACGAATTCGATGCCTCCCTTTTGGAGGCCTGCCTGGACGCCGAGGGGCACCGCGATCTCAACGAGAAATGTCGCTCCCTTCTGGCGCAACTGGACGCCTCCGGATTGTTGGAGCAATACGAACATTTCGATGAACTGCGCTACGGATTTGCCCGTCCCCTCCATCGCGCCTCGTTGGTGAGAATGGTGGAGAGTATTGACGACTGGCGAAATTTTCATCAACTGGCCGCAGACATTCTCATCGACCGGGGCAATCGCGAGGGACAACAACATCCCAATACCCGAATCGCCCACCACCTGGAGCGCGCCGATCAACCGAGCCAAGCTCTCTCCTGGTGGGTCCGGGCAGCGCGCCGCGCCGAGAAGGAGCATCGCTACCAGGACGCGCTGCGCATGCTCCATCGCGCCCTGCGCTTGCACGCCAATCGCGACGCCGACCCGGAAGTTCTGGCGGCAATGCGACTTCGCCAGGGTCGGCTATCGCGGCATGTGGGAGAGATGGGCCCCGCCGAAGACGCGCTACGAGTGGCCGTCGATCACGCCCGCCGCTGCGAAAACACGCAGCTCCGTGCCCGGGCCCTGGAGCTGCTCGCCGAAGTGGTGTTGTTGCAAGGACGCCTCGACGAGGCCTCCCAACTCCTCGATGAGATCGACGATCTCTACGAGCTGTTGCAAGACGAGCGGGGAAGCCAGCGCGTCGCCCTTCATCGCGCCACATTGGCTACCTTTAAAGGCCACTATGAACGCGCCAGCGCTATCTTTGACGAGATTTTATCCTCCTCGGTTTCCTCGGATCTATCGAAGATCGAGGTCCGCTCGTTGGTCGGGTCGAGCCGCTGCCAATATGCCCGAGGGGAATTGGAGCGCGCCCGAGACACCGCCGAAGAAGCGCGCCGCCGGGCTCATCGCGGCAGTCATCCCCGCATCGAGAGCGCAGCCCTGGTACAGATGGCCCATATCGCGTTGCTCGCCGAGGGCATCGAGGCCAGCGAAAGCCTTGCCCACCAAGCGCTGGCGATTGCGCGACGCGAATACGACCTATTGGGACAAGCCGATGCTCACCTGGCGTTGGGCATTGCGCTTCGGCGCTCCACGAATATCGACCGCGCCATCTTTCACTCCCGCCGGGCCCGTGAACTTCATGAATCACTGGGTCATCTCTACGGATTGTTGAAAGATATCTTACTCAGCGCCGAACTCGCCTGGGCCCAGGGGGAACCGGAACGGGCACTGATCCTCGCCGAAGATACCTCCAGCCTTCACCGGGAGTTGGGCGACCAACACGGCTGGGCGCTGTCCACGGTGTATCGCTCCCTATTTTTGATCGAATTGGGGCGACCCGCAGAAGCCCGCGAGTTATTGCACGAGATACTCGATATTGAGGGCCGCGAACAACTCGGACTCTACGAGCCACAATGCTTATTCTATCTCGGCCTGGCCTATGAGGCGGAGCTTGAAATCGACGAAGCCCTCGCCAATTTCTCGGAAGCCAAGCGGATCGCCACCGAGATTGGAAATCGTGAATTGATCAGCCTCACCGCGGTGAATCAGGCCAAATTGCAGTTGGTACTCGGAGATTTCGACTCGGCCCGCACCGAGATCGCCCTGGCCCTCGAGGAGGCCAAAGCCCTGGGCCACGTCTATGGCAACGTCTTCGCCCTTCTGGGATCGGCCCTTCTGGCCCGGATCGACGGCGATCCCGGCGGTCTAAAAGATTTTATGAACCGGCTGCGAACCTACCTCGCCACCCCCAATACACCGGAGATGCGATTGTCGTCACGGCTGCACGTCATCCTCCGACTGCTCGCCCACCTCCCGGATTCTCCGGAACGGCAGACCCTCGCCGAAGCCATCGATCATGTCCGTGACAACTTAGCCCCCCTCGAAGTGACGTGATCCACCCAATTGGTCTACTTCGTCTATTTGCGCTCGCCGTAGATCTCTTCGTCCGACAGAGTGCCGCGGACCTCCCACAATACGGGATAGGCCCGCTGGTCGAGTGTCGAATTGAGATACTCCACCCCCGCCGAGCCACCGGTTCCCTTCTTGGTTCCGATCAGGCGCTCCACGACTCGGACGTGGTGGAAGCGCCACAACAGAATATTCTGGTCGTGCTCCACCAGTGATTCCGCCAGGGTGTAGAGATGAAAATGCTCCTCTGGATATCGATATAATCTCCAGAGAGCCTCCAGGTTTTGCTCGCGCACCGCGTCATCGACCCCGGCGTCCTCCGGGGGAACCTCTACATCGAAACTCTGCCGAATCAACAATTCGTAAAACCAGGTCCTAAGCGACGGCTCATCAAGGCGCGTACGCAGTCTTCGACCCTCCTCTTCATCCTGGTCGATATGCTTGAGCACCGACTCGT
>SKPJ01000030.1 GCA_007119595.1 Myxococcales bacterium | reverse complement strand
TCACCATCGGGGAGACGTCCTACGAGTTGGACAAACCGTTTCTGGTACTGGCCACCCAAAATCCCATCGAACAGGAGGGGACCTATCCGCTACCAGAGGCACAGGTCGATCGCTTCATGCTCATGATTCGCGTCGACTACCCGGACCGCGACGAGGAGCGCCAGATCATGGATTTGGTCACGGAGTCCAGATCCATGCCCACGCCGGAATGCGTCGTCTCACCCCAAGATGTCCTGGAGGCCCGAGAACTGGTCCGTCAGGTCTATATCGACGACAAGCTCAAGGATTATATCGTCGATCTCATCTTCTCCACCCGCGAGCCCGAGGAATTCGACCTCGACGATATCGCGCCCTATATCGAATACGGGGCCAGCCCGCGGGCGACAATTTTTCTCAATCTGGCAGCGCGGGCCCACGCCTTTATCCGGAGGCGAAGTTATGTCACCCCGGAGGACGTCAAGGCCGTGGCCTACGATATTCTCCGTCATCGCATCGTTCTCACCTACGAGGGCGAGGCCGAGGAATATACTCCGGAGCGGCTGAGCGCCACCATCCTGGAGACCATCGACGTACCCTGATTCGTTGAGTTTTCCCCCAGCTCCGTCGACACTCCATGCTCCCCAGCAAATTACTCAAAGCTGTTCGCCACCTCGAGCTTGTGGCCCGCCGTGCGGTCAATGACCACCTGGCCGGGCAGTATCACAGCGTCTTCAAGGGTCGGGGGATGGATTTTCAGGACGTACGGGCCTATCAACCCGGGGACGATATCCGGGTCATCGACTGGAATGTCTCGGCGCGCACCAACGAGCTGCACGTCAAGCAATTCGTGGAGGAGCGAGAACTGACCGTCTTCTTGTTGGTCGACGCCTCGGCATCGCAACTCTTCGGCACACGCAACCGCCGCAAGCGGGAAACGGCGGCACAACTGGCCGCCCTGGTCGCCTTCAGCGCCGTCAAAAACAATGACCGCGTGGGCCTCATCATCTTCACCGACGAGGTCGAGGTCTGCATCCCGCCGCGCAAGGGCAGAAAGCACGTATTGCGTGTCATCAAAGAGATCCTCGACCCCGATACGGAGGGCCGAAAGACCTCCATCAGCTCCGCCCTCGAATACCTGGTCCGCATCAGCAACAAGCGCTCGCTGGCCTTCGTCATCAGCGACTTTCTCGACAATGACTTCGAGCGCGCCATCAAAGTCGCTCACCGTCGTCACGAGATCATTCCCCTGGTCATTCGCGACCCCATGGAGGCAGAGATCCCCGATATGGGTATCGTGCACTTCGAGGATCCGGAATCGGAACAAGTCGTCGCCGTGGACACCTCGTCGAGCGCGGTCCGTAAGACCTATGCAGCTCATATGGACCGCATTGCCCGCGACCGGGAACGGATCTTCAAAAAACTCGAAATGGACAGCGTCGTCATCGACACCGGCAAAGATCATATCGATCCCGTCGTGCGCTATTTTCAACGACGGTCCCGTGGCCGGACGAGATAACCGGGAGGCATCGAACGTGCGTAGCAGTGGCTCCAACGTCTACCATCACTTCATCGGCTTCGCCGTGGGACTCTGTCTGTTATTGGCGAGTTTCGTGGGAATCAGTGGGCAAGTCTTTGCCGAGGGCGTTGCCGCATCGGATATCACCGTTGTGAGCGCCAAACTGGACAGTGACTCTACGGTCACCGTGGGCGACCGCCTGATTTATCGCGCTGAATTTGAGCATCCACTGCACACGAGCGTTGAGATCGATCGCCCCCAACAGGGATCGCGCTGGGCGGAGTTGAACCGACGAATCACCACCGATGAACATGACGAAACGTCGGTGACACAGGCCACTATCGAATATGCCATCTACCGGCCCGGCCCGACGTCTGGACCACCGGTAAATCTGCGCATCGTCGACGCCGACACTCCAGAGCACATCTCCCTCGCTGAACACGAGCTCCACGTCGAAGCCGTCAGCGAGGAGGGCGAATCCTTAGGCGATCCCCGCTCACCGTGGCCACTGTGGACGACAACCACCGCCCATCTCTGGGTTTTGGCGGGCACCGCCGGCTTCGGGTTTCTCGCACTACTGGGCTTCGTAGTAATGCGACGACGCCGCATCGACGACTTGTTGGAGCCCGTGCCGAGTGCCGAAGAGAGGGCACTGGAATCCCTGCGGCGTTTACGCGACGCCAACCTGATCGCCGAGGAAGAGTGGGAACCGTTTTACGTCCGGCTCTCCACCACGATTCGGCGCTACCTCGGCCGCCGCTTCGACTTCCCTGGTACCGAGCTGACCACCACCGAGATCATCGACAAGATAGGCGCCCTCGACGATCCCGATTTTCAAATCGACACCGAGGTCGTCGCCCGTTGGCTGCGCGCTTGCGATCGAGTCAAATTCGCCGGTCATATTCCTGCCGAACAGAGCGCTCGAGACCACCTCGACGAGGCATTTCATATCGTCGAAAAAACCAAAAAACGTCCTCCCCCCGATCCAAGCGAATCAGAAAGCGGCGTTGCCGACGGGGACGGCGAATCCGAGGAGTCTCCACCGAAGACCTCCGAACACGGGGACTCATCGAAGAACCAGGCTGACCCGGGTGACCCAATTGACCAAGCTGACCAGCCCCGAACCGACGACGAGGACGAGCCATGAGCCATATCGTTCTTACATCGGGCATCGAATTTGCCTACCCGGCGGTCTTCGGCCTGCTGGCATTGATCCCACTGATCGCGGTCTGGCTATTTTTGCCTCGACTTCGACGCCGGCGGGCACCGACGTTTCTCTTTTCGGGAACACACCGTCTCGCCAACCGCCATCGCGGATTTCGAATTTATCTTCGCCCCCTTCTCGACGCCTTGTTTCTGGTCGGTTTGATCCTTCTCGTCATCGCCCTGGCGCGACCGCAAGTCGTCGAATACCAGGAGTCCGATGCCGAGGGCATCGATATCTTCGTCGCCTTTGATATGTCCGGTTCGATGCGCGCCATCGATTACGCTCAAGAGGAAGTTCAGCGAATGGAGCGCCTCGGTGAAAAGCCGACAAATCGCTTCGAGGAAGCAAAGGAAACATTGATCCATTTTGTGGACAGTCGCCCGAACGACCGGATCGGCATTGTCCTCTTCGCCCGAGAGGCGTTTTTGCAATTTCCGCTCACCCTCGATCACGGGTTGCTCCATGATCAGATAGGTCAGCTCGAATTGGGCGATATCGAGGAAAACGGAACCGCCATCGGCAATGCTCTGGGTCGCAGTCTCGCCGGTCTCGAAAAGAGCGATGCCGATACACGGATCGTCATCCTGATCACCGACGGAGATCGACGCGGTGGAAACGTCTCCCCCATGCAGGCATCCGAGATGGCGCGCAAAATGGAGGTTCCCGTATATCCCATCCTCGTCGGACGCGATGGACCGGCCCTCGTCGACACCGGTCGCAATCCGATGACGGGCAGGACCGCCTATCGAAGCGTCGAATTTCCCATCGACCCCGATCTCTTGCAGCGCATGGCGGACCACACCGGTGGACAGTATTTCCGGGCCCTCGATGCCCGGGCGATGCGCGATGATCTCCACGAGATCTTGGATACCTACGACCGCAGCCAACTCGAAGACCAGGGTCGGACCCATTACAGCGAGCACTACGGTCGGTTTGTACTCGTCGCATTATTGCTCTTTTCGATTCATTTTATCGGTCGCCACACCATCTGTCGGACGTTTCCATAGACATTCTTTGCGCCAGTGAGGATGACAGGTCTTTCCATGGTCTTTGCCCAACCCGACAACCTCTATTTTTTCGCTCTCTTCGTCCTCTTCGCCGGAGCTTGGATCGCCTTTGCCAGGTGGCATCGAAAGGTGCGCAATCGGGCTGGCGACGAATCGTTGATCGCTGCCATGACGGCCTCCGTCGACCACCGAGGCCGGTTGCTTCGACGCATCTTGCAGCTTTCGGGAATCGCTCTGCTTATCTTGGCTCTGGCGCAACCGCAGTGGGGATTGACCGATGAGGAGGTCCAACAGGAGGCGATCGACATCGTCTTCGCCCTCGATTTGTCGAGCAGTATGCTCGCCGAGGACATCGCTCCCAACCGACTCACGGCGGCGAATCAGGAGGTTCGGGTCACCATGGATCGATTGAGCTCCGACCGGGTGGGCCTCGTTATTTTTACGTCTCTGAGTTTCGTCCAGTCCCCACTGACCACCGATTACGGGGCGATCAACTTCTTTATGGAGCGACTCCATCCGGACCAGATCCCGGTGGGTGGCACAAATATCAGTGCCGCCATGCAGGACTCCATCGAAGTGCTTCGCGGTCGCGACATCGAGACCGATGGCGACTCGCCGATGCGCCGCGCCGACAATCAGGTCATCGTATTGCTCACCGACGGAGAAGATCACGAATCGTCGCCCATCGCCGCCGCCGACCAGGCCCGCCAGGAGGGCATCCGCATCGTCACCATTGGCGTCGGAAGCCGCGACGGCGCCCACATCCCGCGATTTGATGACCGGGGCAATCGAAGGGGCTACGTCCGCGACGAAAGCGGCGAGCCAGTCGTCACCAAACTGGACGAGGAAACTCTGCGCGAGATCGCCGCACTCACCGAGGGGAGATATATTCATTTCGAGCAACCCGGCCAGGCCACGGATCAACTCATCGACTTTCTCGATGAGCTGGAGCGAACGAGCCTCGACAAGCAAATTACCGAACGCCACACAGATCGCTTTATGTGGTTTCTCATCCCGGCATTCGTGTTGCTACTCGCCAGTCTTTTCATCGGACATCGTCGAGTCACCGGGCGAACATTGCGGGCCCTGCTTCCCTTTTCCTTTGCTCTTTTATTCCTTTCTATCGGCTGCGATCCCTCGCTTCAGCGCCTCGACCCGGCTGCCGAACAAGCATCAAAAGCGATCTCCATGGGAGATTACGAAGAGGCGCTGGAGCTACTCGATGGACTCGATCCGGAACAGAGTGCGCGACCGGAGACCTATTTCAACCGCGGCCGTGCACAACTCGGCCTCGAAGACTACGCCGCGGCCCGTGAAGCCTTTGCTGCAGCCCTTAACACCGACGACCATCAATTGCGCGCCGACGCCCACTACCACATGGGGCTCGCCTTCGGCGCCGAGGAAGAATGGAGCGAGGCCCGCCAGAGTTTTGAGGACGGTCTGCGCTTATATGCGACCGACAACCCACCGGAGGACGCCGACCTCCACTGGGCTCTCAAGCAGAGCTTGGAGGTGGCGCTTCGAGAGCTCTTTCCACCCTGTTCGACCTTCGAGGACGAATTTGAGCCCAATAACTCGCCCCGAGAAGCGGCGCAACTCCAGGAAACCACCGTTGAAGATCTCACACTCTGTGGCGGCAACGATGATTATTTTTTGATGCCCGTCCACCCGGAATCCACCATCTCCGTGGAGGCAACGCTACGCGAATTGCGCGACGAGCCGGACCCGGAGCATGTATTTTTGCCTCGGGCATCTGACGTCGAGCTGTCGCTACTGGGCACCGATGGTTCGTCCGTCGTCGAATTTGACCAGGGAAGCGACACCGACGAGGACGCCCTTCGTCGCCAAAATGAGCGCCGTAGACTCGAGCGCCGAATCGAGGCCTTCGACATCAGCGCCCAACAACTCGGTAGCGACACCACCGCCCCGATCTTCATCGGACTTCGAGCCCGCGACGGCCTCGAATTTGCCTACGACCTCGACATCGACGTTCAGCCCCCCTGCGAGGCAATGGAGGATGAGTTCGAACCGAACTCATCGGCCGACCAGGCCGCCTCGGTCCCCCTTGATGAACCATCACAGCTTCAGTTGTGTCCCGGCGACGAGGATTGGTTTCGTCTGGAGGTCGACCGCGGTGATTCCATCTTTGTAGACCTTCAGCCCACCACGGACGACCACCACGACACTCCTCCGGAGTTGGTGGTCGAATTACTTCGCGAGGACTCCGGTGAAACAATCGCCGTCGGCCAACCCGACGGCTCCCTGATCACCACCGGTATCGGGGATGTCGGCTTCGACAGTGATCTCCTGCTGCGGGTTCGAGGAATCGATGACGAACAACAGGGACCGTACTCCCTTCAGCCCCATCATTTCGAGCCCTGTACCGTGATCGACCAACCGGACCCAACCGACTTGCGGGCACGATTGAATGAACTAGGTCCCGACCAGGTTGAACATCGCTACCAGCGTCGCTGCTCGGAGCGACCGGACTTCCACCTGGCCACCCACGAAGAAGGCGATGACGGCGAATACGTGGACTGGACGCTGCGTATTTTGCCCGACGATGCCTGGCGCGGCGATCCCGACCTCGACGCATCAGATCCGCCTTTTGGAGCGTTTCCACAGATGCAATTCGATCTCCTCGCCGGATTTGATGGATCGATCCATGCCTCGGCGGTCGCGGTCGACGAACTCGCAGCCAGCTCATCCGATGACGAGGCATTTTCGTCGTTGACCGACGATCACTATCTCTTCGTCGATGATCCACCGCGCGACGGTCACTCTATCTTGCGGGTCGACGGCGATCCTGGATTCTATCACCTGCGCCGACCCGACGATGAGCAGGAGCAGGACGACGAAGATGAACAAGACGACGATGACGAGCAGGAACAGGACGACGATGACGAGCAGGAACAGGACGACGATGATGAACAAGAACAAGACGACGATGACGAGCAGGAACAGGACGACGATGACGAGCAAGAACAGGACGACGATGATGAACAAGAACAGCAAGACGAAGATGAACAGGAAGACCAAGACGAAGATGAACAGGAACAGGAACAGCAAGAAGAACACGAAGAAGACGAGATGAGCGAGGAAGAAATCGACGCCGTCCTTCGCTCACTGGAAGAGGCCGATCAAAACTTTCAGCTCCAGCGCGCCATTGAAGAAACTCCACCGCGAGATGTGAAATACGACTGGTGAACGATTTGTCGATGAAATATTCAACATCTTCCTACCGAATGTTGGCCCTTGCGATCCTGGGATGCACCCTGGCCTTCGCCGTGCCAGCGAGCGTTCTCGCCCAGCCGTCGGTCTCCATTGACACCAAGGTCGATCGCCGGGAAGTGGCGCCCCACGGCGACATAACCTACGAGGTCAACGTCACCGTCGAGGGAAACTACCAGATCGACACGACCCGCCAGCCCGGATTCGGCAGCTTTGGCGTTATGGGACGCTCCGTTGAACCCTCCTTTCGAATGCATAATTTTGATGCCTTCCGATCACTGCGGCTGGAGTACCGACTCCGAGCCCCCGGTGACAGCGGCGAATATACGATAGGCGCCCCTGAGTTTTCCGTCGGTGACCAATCGATCTCCGCCGACCCGGTCACCATCCGTGTCACAGGAGATCCAGCACCATCTCCAAGTGTGGCACCCGACCAAGACACTTCGGAGCAACCAGCCTTCGTCAACGTCTCCCTGCGTCCCGATCGCGATCCCTACGTAGGGGAGCAACTCTTTTTGCAATACGAACTCTATATCAATCTAAACCACCGCCGACTGCGCGCACGCCCACCGGGCGAGGCTCCGCTCGACGATTTCTGGATCGAAGACATCACCGAAGATATCCCGCGTCGGCGCACACGAGAATTTGTGGACGGAAAACACTGGAATGTCACCCCCTTGCGCGCCTTCGCCCTCTTTCCGCTCCGCGCCGGTCGTGCCACCATCGAGTCCATCGATGTCCCCCTGGTTCGAGCGTCTCTCTTTTCCCACAGCAACGAGATGGTCGTTGCATCACAGCCCGTCGAACTCGACGTGCAACCCCTGCCGGAGGGAGCCCCGGAGGGCTTTACTTCAGCCAACGTCGGCTCCTGGGACTTCGATGTCGATGTGGACTCCCGCACCGCACGTGTCGGCGGCGGTATCACGATCACTGCCACCGTCGACGGCATCGGACGCCCCAATCGGCTCGGCGAACCCTCCTTCGATCCCGGTCCATCGTTTCGACTACTCTCCAGTGACGACGATTCCACGCGCACTATCCGCGACAACCAACTCGGCGGCACGCGAAGCTTTAGCTACCACCTGATGCCGCTGGAAGAGGGTTCGCTCGAAGTCCCGGCTTTCACCTTTAGTTATTTCGATCCCGATAAAGCGGAGTATATCACCCATCGCTCCGAGCCCATCGAGGTTCATATCGAACCCGGTGATCTGCCGCCGGAGCGAGACATCGAGGCGTCATCGCGAAACTCCCGAGATGACTCTTCAGCGACGGACGCCCCATTGGCTCACCTGCACGAACTGCTCGAGCCCGGTTCGCTCTCGGCGACTTCGTCGCGCCTACCCTTTTCGGTCTGGTTGCTCGTCATTCCCCTGTTGGGCCTGTTATTGCTTCTGATCGAGCGCCCGTTGTCTCGTCCCATACTTCGGCGCCTATCGCCGCGTTTTCGACGCCGACAATTGCAGAGCCAGGTGGAGGTTGTCTTCGATTCCGATGACGCTCCCGTCTCCACGCGCTGCCTTCGAGCACTTCGGCTGTGTCTCAACGACGGTCTTGGACTCTCGCTCGGTGCTCTGACGACCGATGATGTCGCCAGGGCCACAGCGCAACTCGATCTATCGCCCGAGCTTCGCGATGAAACGACGACACTCGTCGACGAATTGGTCACCCACCGCTACGCCCGAAACTCCGCCTCCTCCGATGCCGATTTCGAAAACCGGACACGACGCCTCATCAACGCCCTCTTGAATTGGCGCTTTGCATCCTCGGCTGCCCCAACGTCCCAGACGTCGACTCTCGTCATTTTCTTCGCCCTTGGATTGGCCACCATCGTTGCGAGCAATGCAATGCTCGCAGCCCCCGCCGAAGCTTCGGACATCGCATTTCCCGATCAGGATGGAGATTGGTACCAGGCGCTCGAATATTGGTCGAATCTCGCCGACGACGCCCCCCTGGATGCGACACTGCAGTTTAATGCCGGTACCGCCGCGGCCCACGCCGGCGAATTGGGACTGTCTCGGTTGTATCTCGAGCGAGCTCAGGTGCTCGACGGCCGCGCCAAACCGGTGCGTGAAAATCTGCGCCGGGTCAAATCCAGCCTGGCTGCCCAAAATGCATCGGTGGCGAATTTTCGCCAACAGACGTCACTGGCAATCACGCTCCACGCATTGGCTCCCTGGATCGTCCTCATCGCGCTGTGGGCGGCCCTGCTCATTGCACTGGTGCGCCGCGTATCTGGCTGGCCTCAGCCCCGATCAATCTTTGTCAGCATGGTCACCACCGGTCTCGTCATCACCATCGTCGCATCATTGATATGGTGGGATGTCGAGTCTTTTCAGCGCTCCACCGATCCCGGTGTCGTCATCTCAGCCGAACAGACCCTTCGGCAGGCTCCGTCACGCCACGCCTCGGCGGTCACCAGTGACGAGCTCCCCGCCGGAGCGGTGTTTCGCACCATCGAGACCCGCGACGGTTGGACGCGACTGCAACTTCCCACCGGCCAACAGGGCTGGCTTCCCGACTCCTCCGTCGCTGCGATCATCTCCGAGTGACGCCCCCCACCACGGGTGCCATCGGTCACCAGCAATCTGCCTCGATGATCGCTGCAGCTACGAGTCCACGTGCATTTTCCACAACCATTGGGCACACTATGTTACACTTGAATTTCCAAGAGTAATCCATCATATCTGCATAGTACTTTGCCAAATTGTTCTCCCCTACCTGATATGGAGTTTTTTGTGATGCCCTTTCAGCTTCGCCGGTTTCTCGTCTTATTTTTCTCCCTGGTATTCCTCGCCGCCTGTGTCAGCACCGACGACAGCGACGAAAGCAGCAACCAGGAACCGGAACGGATCCAGCAAAACGACTCTGAGGGTGGCCCCCACGCCGTACCGGAGTTGGACTTCGGCAAGGCCGATAATTTCATCGGCACAAATGCCCGAGAGTTCATCCTCATCGGCGAGTTTTCCGCTGAGATCCCCTCCGAATACCATGACGCAGAAGACGAGGACGCAAAAGAAGAGATTCTCTTCGATGCCGTCTCGGACCAATTGACCAATATCGGCCATTCCATCGAACGGCATATTAGTAGCGTCGTCAGCGAGCACAATCGAGACCTCACGGACGAGCAGCAGGAATTCTTCACCTATTTTCGCTCCGACAGCACCACTCGAACCGACGCCGAAGTCGACGGGGATAGCGTCAACTACGAATTCGAGATGGAATTCGTGGGAAGTGTGTACCTGATGAGTATCATCGCCCCCGACGACGCCGTCAGGCGCACCTTCGAGGTCCCCATCTACTCCAGCCGCTGGGGAGGTTCCGTCGAAGATCATATGGAAATCGAGATCCAGGGAAGCCCCAGCCGAGATGCCTTCCCCAGCTACGACAAGCTCTTTGAAAATGGCTTTTTGGACATCGCGATCCACTTCGGCGGAGATTACAACACCGAACGCCTCGATATTGAGACCGTGGAATGGACCGTCGGAGCCCTCCTGGAGGACAATTGGCATCACGACAGCGTCACGTCCTTTGAGGAACTGCGCATCGACTCCGGTCCCTTTACCCGACAACTCATCGTCGAAGGGGAGCCACTGGAGGTACGCATCTCCTTATTCCATGCCGAGATGAAAGACGATGAAGTCGACGACGAGCGCGTCGGCCATGAGGGATTGCGTGAAGCCGTCGAATACTCGCTGGAGCACGCCGACATCTTCGTCTACAGCGGCCACGCCGGCACCAACGCCGGCTTCATCCTCGATTACGGCCCGCGCTATGAAATCCCGGCCGATGATTTTGCCTCGATGGACATGAGCGACGACTACCAGATCTATGTGATGGATGGCTGCAATACCTATCGCACATACGTCCAAGACCTGATGGACAACCCTTCGCGAAACTTCGCCAACACGGACATCATGACCACCGTCCACACCACCCCCTTTTCCGCCGGATACCACGTGATCTGGCAATTGATGTACTGGTTCACCTTCACCGACCAGGCGGGCAATCATTTTCCCCTTAGCTGGCAGACCATGATCCGAGGCCTGAACCAGGATTTCCCGGATGTACACTACGGGGTCCACGGTGTTGACGACGCCCCGAAACTCAATCCCCATGGTGGCGAAGGCCTGATGTGCCGGCCCTGCTCATCGGACGCCGATTGCGGCGGTGGCGGAAATTATTGTCTGGGCTTTGAAGGCGGGGCTGGCTGCAGCGTCGGCTGCACCACCGATACGGCCTGTGGATCCGGTTTTCGCTGCGCCCGGATCTTCGATATCGAGGACCAATTTTATATCCCGAAGCAATGTGTGCCGGTCTCCAACTCCTGCGCACCCTGACCCAAATGGTCGGAGAGAGCTGGACGGAGGACGGAGAGATCTTGGTCCCGAAGGTTTGGAGGTTTGCGAAAAGACCCCGTCCCCTCACCGGGCACTCCCACCAACCACTAACGTACTGGCGTTAGACCTAGCCGACCTTTTCGTCCTTCCTTCCTTCCGTGCCCGCCTAATTCTTGGCACACACAAAGGAAAAAGCCGATGACATCTCAATGATGCCATCGGCTTTTTTCGTTCCCGCGATTTGAATCGCCTGCGATTCACTTTTTCTCTTGCAGCGCCGCCAATCCCTGCAGCATCTTCGGGATATCCATTCCCAATGTCTCCTTGATCTGCTCCGATCCACTGGCCGCTTTTAGCGGTAGCGCTCCCTGGCGATCGACCTTGTCGAGATTGGAGTCGATGACCGTGATTTTACCGATATCGATCTCCTGCACCGTGGACATCATGGCGTCCAAGATGGTGTCGAATTGCTGGAGCAAAAAGATCGGCCGCGCCGACTCGCCGGCGGCATTCCAGGTATCGATAAGCTCCTGCAGAGCGATGACGTTGGCCTTTCCTTCCTCCACGAACTGAGCGGCCTTGGCTTTGGCCTGCGCTTCCAGCTCCGCCTTGTTGGCCTGAGCGGGCTGAATGACGTCGGCAGCGAGCTGCCGCTTGACCTGCTCGAGGCGAGCACGCTGAACGTCGAGATTGGCTCGAGCTGCCGCCACGAGAGCTCCGACCTGACCGCGTTCCTCGGCGACCATGGCCTCCGCACGCGTCTGAGCATCGATGACCCGCCGTTCGGCCTCCGCCTTCGCAATCTGCATCTGGGCATCGACCTTGGCGAGCGCCCGCTTCTCCTGGTTTGTCGCATCTTCCTCGGCAGCTTCGGCGCGATTATGGGCCTCGGCAACTCGGCTTTTCATCAACAATTTCGCCGACTGCTGACGACCGATGGAATCTAGATAGCCCTGATTATCAGCCACGGACTGCACATTGAGGGTATCCATCATCAGCCCCAAACTCTGCAGATCTTCCTCGGCTTCCTCGGAGAGATTATTGGCAAAGGTGATCCGGTCATCATTGACCTGCTCCGGTGTCATCGTCGCCAGAACACCGCGAAGATTACCCTCCAGCGTCTCCTGTGCGACTTCGATGACCTCTTTGCGGCTCATCCCCAAAAAGCGCTCCACGGCGTTGTTGATATGAGGCTTTATGCTGCCGATTTTGACGTTCGCCACTGCCCGCACCGTAAGGGGGATACCTCCCTTGGAGTAAGCGTTGGTGACATGCAGATCGATCACCATATTCGTCACATCCAAGCGATCGACTTTATGCAAGATGGGATTTCGAAGCTTTCGCCCCGAATGCACCAATTCGTACCCTCCCTTATTTCCGCTGAAGACCAACACCTCGCTGGGTTCGCAGACCTCGAGGTAGTGGGTGACCCCTGCAATGATCGAAACAAATAAAACAAGTCCTACGACGAACAATATGCCTATAACTTCCATGATATTTTCCTCTCGTTTCGCGCCTGATCCAAATTTAGAAACAACGTTTCGGCCTGTTTTGACTCAATATTCAGGCGTCATCTCCCGTTTTTTGGCGTTGCTCGTCGGATTTGAGAAACGAAGTTCGAATGGTCTTTTTGCTGGACAAGCGCCCTTTTTCGGATGGGTCCTCGGAGCTCGATGCGGTTCCGGCTTCCGAGGTTTTACTCGATTTGGATTTGCCCAATTTGCTCGCCAGACTCTTGCGGCCCGCACCCTCGACGCGGCCGTCACCGTCGTCGGAACCATCGGATCCACCCGATTCGGAAAACGGTCCGCCGCCGCCGCCGCCATCGGGTCCGCGTTGACCGGTGAGCACACCGCCAATATCGATGCCCACCGTATCGCGCATCTCCTTGAAGAGTCCTCCCACAATACCGGGAAAGGCGCTGACGTAATTGGGAAGTGTCTGCCCCGAACCACCGTCGATGAGAGCCACCTCGCGCACTTGTACCTGTTGCGCCGCATCGGCGACTTTGCCCATCACCTGTTCCATACGTTGAAGCACGAAGACGTCCATCGCCGCATCCCCGGCGTCTCGCCATACCTCGGTCATCATGCGCAATACCTGAGCCATGGCCCGTCCTCGTTCGGCGACCTCCGCTGCTTCACCAGCGGCGATCAACTCCCGGGCTACTTTATCAGCCTCCGCGGGAATCACCACATCGGCCTGCAGACGAATCTTTTCCAGCTCCGTACGAACTTGCTGCAATTCCTGCTCCGCTTCCGCTCTTGCAGCCAATCCTCGGGCCTCGGCGCGCTCCTCTTCGGAACGGGCTCTCAATTCCAACTCGGCTTCCAATTCTCGCAGGGCATTTTGCTTTCGCTGGATCTCGGCTTGTGCCTGGCGACGGGCCACCTCACCGCGTCCCTGTGCTTCCGCCTCCTGTTCCTCCGCCGTACGCACCGAGCGCGACTCCGCGACCTCGGCAATCTTTAAAATCTCGGCAATCTGCTTACGCCCGATGGAGTCGAGGTAGTCCCGATCATCGCTGACGTTTTGAATCTTGAGGGTGTCCATATGCAACCCCAGACCGTGCAAATCGGGCTCCGCCGTCTCGGCGAGACGCTTGGCGAATTCGAGCCTGCTCTCGTTGACCTCCTCCGGGGTCAGTGTGGCCAGAACTCCGCGCAGATTACCCTCCAAGGTCTCCTGGGCAACCCGCATGATTTCGCGCCGGCCGCGACCGAGAAAACGCTCGATCGCATTGCCCATATGGGGGCCGCTATCCACTTTCACATTGGCCACCGCCTGCACATTCAGCGGAATACCGCCCTTGGAATAGGCCCCTTGAATATTGATATGGACCGGCATCACCGTCAGATCGAGGCGATTGACCTCTTCCAAAAACGGAACGTGGAATCCCCGCGCGCCGTCCTCGATCAATCGATAACCCGTCGATCCTCCGGTCGCCAACTCCTCGCGCCGACCGGAGATAATGAGGACCTCATTGGGTCTTCCTACCCGCAGCATGTAATTGTACACGCTAATAATCAGAAAAAGGACGATCGCCACCGCGATCGCTGCTCCAACGCCTAGTATTTCCATAATAACCCACTTGCTCTGATTGCCAGTTTTAAGCCCTGCGATTCACACCGAATCGCAGCACGTCAGCTATCCTTTTCTCTCTTCTCTTGAAGTGACTTGGCGTCGAGCACTTTCGCTACGCCGTCTTCGATTCCAAGTACATAACACTGGTCTCTCATATCCAGCGTTACGTTTTCGTCCTCCGCCTCCGCCCGCATATCGACGGTTCGGCCACCGATCTTGACCCGCACACGCCCGCGGCTTCCAGCCTTTATCGGAAGCAGCACTTCCGCCTGGGCTCCCAGAAAATCACGCTCCCCGCGCGCCCGGGCCGCCGCACTATCCTTGTCGCCGTAATGCATCAGATACGATGCGCCGATGCCGGCGATCAATCCCATCACGACCGACAGGCCGATTCCAAGCATCGACTCTCCCTGTCCCACCAGCGACATCAACACTCCGGTCAACCCGAAGAAGGCCAGCGCATAGGTGTAGAACTTAAAGCTAAACCAGGGCCGATACTTTTTGCCGATCCGGGTCTCCAGATCGGGCGTGCCCTCACCGTCGGCATCCATATCCAGATCGGCATCGGCGTCGGCATCGATATCAAAATCGACATCCGCATCGGCATCGACATCGATATCAAAATCGACATCGGCGTCGGCGTCGATATCGAAATCCGCATCGGCATCACCTATACCGGCAAAGATCGAAAGTGCGACGAATACTCCCCCGAGGATCAAACCGAAAAGATAAATCCCCAGCATTGCAACCCACCGCGACTCGCAAAACGCCCGGCGCCACTATTGTGGAGCACCGAACTGGTGATGATGATCTGTCTGACTACTTGCAGTTCAACGAAAACACCGCAAAGGCCTCACCGCAACGTGAAGTCTCCGGGTTTTTTCTTTTCTCGTCTCACTGTTGTAACGCCCTCGTTGATACCTTGTCGCCGTCGCCCGATCAAGCGCCGCGGAACAGACCTAGCGCCCTACTTTTGCCCCTCCCATCGGGGACTCGAATCGCCCCCTCGAATGCTGATGTACCCACTTGATTTGATCCCATTTCCTGTTAGAGTAGCAGGTAGTGCTAATTTGGAGCCGGTCGACGCTGAGAAACCCCGATGAATCAACTTCCCCTCGAAAAATGGACGCGCTTTGCGCTCGCGACCATGGCCTTTGCCATGGCCTTGCTGTTGACGCCGCGTGCTTTGCTGGAAGTGACGGGGCCTGTGGATTCACACGAAATCCCGGTCGACATGCTGGAACCATCTGACGAATGCCTGTGGTGTGATTCTCCGGTGGAGTTCGACGAACCGGATTGCGATATCGGACAAGACCTGGAGCGTCATTGGCTCAACCCCGACGAAATCAGTCCTGAAAGTCTCGGCAATCCGTGCCGTGACGAAATCGCTGCAAAAGAACCGAGCGCCTGATTTCGCTCCATTGGTTCATCCATTCCCAACTTGGCTACTGATTTCGAAGACCCCACGTGTGCGCATCGACGTTTATGCGCATATTCGACTTTATTACGACTGCGAACAGACCACTTGCAACAACATTCCTGACACATCAATTACATCCTCACCTATCCCGGCAATGGCAATCGATGCCCGGTCGGGCTTCGGTTTGGTTTATCTTTTTTTTGTATTGAGGAAACATGAGTAACCAACGACAAGTACCTTCTCCACCCTCCGGCGACTACGTGCGCTATATTCCCCTCGGGGGACTCGATGAAGTGGGCTTAAACTGCGCCCTCATCGAGTGCAATGGTTCGATGCTGATGGTCGACTGTGGGCTGACCTTTCCGGAAACCCGGGAATTCGGCGTCGATATTCTCATCCCCGATTGGAGCTATGTCCTGGATAATCTCGACAAGCTCGACGGAATCGTCATCACCCACGGTCACGAAGACCACATCGGTGCCGCCCCTTATTTTCTCAAAGAAGTCGACGTCCCGGTCTACAGCGGAGAGCTGACCCTGGGGATGCTCAATCGAAAGCTGCAGTCCCACGGGCTGGGAAATAAAGTCGACCTCTTCGGTGTCGAACCGGGGGATCAGCTCGAATTGGGCCCCTTCGTCATTGAATTCATCGACATCAATCACTCCGTCCCCAACGCGATGGCCATCGCCCTGCACACGCCCCTGGGCACGGCTCTGGTGACCGGCGACTGGAAGCTCGACCAAACGCCGGTCTTTGGCGAGCCCGCCGATCTCGCACGCCTCGCCGAGCTGGGCGAGGGCGATATGCTGGCCCTTTTTGGCGACAGTACCAACGCCAATGTGCCCGGCTTTTCCACCAGCGAACGAACGGTTATGCGTGGGTTTGCCGACGTCATCGATGACGCCCCGGGCCGAGTTATCGTCGGCCAATTTTCCAGCAATATCTATCGCGTCGCCGCCCTGCTTCAATTGGGCTACGAAAAAGGTCGAAAGGTCGCCTTGATGGGGACGAGCCTCGTCAAAAACACCAATATTGCCCGGGACCTCGGATTTTTTCCGCTTCCTCCGGAGGATGTGCTCATCAATCCCCGCGAGATCGACAACTACCCTGACGACGAGCTACTCATCGTGTCCACGGGAAGCCAGGCCGAACCGAGATCGTCGCTGTCTCGCATGTCCCATGGTGATCACCGAAGCATCGACATACAAAAAACCGATACTGTGATCTTGAGTGCTCGCCGCATCCCCGGAAACGAGTACGGCATCAATTCGATGGTCAATAGCCTGCTCAAGCGCGGAGCGACAATCATTACTGCTTCCGACGCGCCAATTCACTGCTCCGGCCATGGAAAGCAAGGGGAGATGAAATTGCTCATGAATCTCACCAAGCCGAAGTATCTGGTGCCGGTCCACGGGGAATATCGAATGCGTCAGCGACACGCCGAACTCGGACGAGACGTCGGCGTCGAGGAATCGATGGTCATCGAAAACGGCGACGTATTGGAATTTACCAGTGACTCCGCCCGCGTCGTCGGACACGTCCACCACGGCCGCCTGCTCGTCGATGGTCGAAATATCGGCGATCCCGAGGATTTCCAACTCCACGATCGGCGCAAATTGGCCAACGCCGGCATCGTCGTCGCCTACGCAGTCCTGGATCGGGAAAATGGGGAACTCATCGAGCCTCCGCAACTTCTGCAGCGGGGGGTCATCAGTCCCGCCGATGGCGATGACCTGCTCGGTGGCGCCGCTCGGGCGGCAAACGATGCCGTCGACGCCCTCTCCGATGATGCCCGCCGAGATATCTCGGAGGTCAAAGAGGCCATCCGCCTCAACGTTCGCCAATACCTGAGAAACCACATCAATCGCCGCCCCGTGGTCACTCCCGTAGTCCATCAATTATAAGCCCTTGGACCATCGCCCGTCGGTCGATTTTACGCCACTGAGACGCCCATGATTCCCATCATCTTGGCCGGCGGCTCAGGGACTCGATTTTGGCCCCTGAGCCGACGGCATCGACCCAAGCAATTCTTGTCGATCCTCGGCGGCGATCGATCGATGATCGAGACTACGGTCGACCGTCTATCTCCCTTTGCGAGCACGGATCGCCCCCTTCAGATCGTCTGTCGACCCGATCTGGTCACTCCCACCAAACAGCATCTACCTCCATCTGGTGATGTAGAATTCATCGAGGAGCCCGTCGCTCGCAATACAGCTCCTGCCATTGCGCTGGCCACCCTGCACATCGAATACCGCTACGGCGATGAGCCGATCGCGTTTTTTCCGGCCGATCATTTCGTGGGCGGTCAAGACGGGTTTGAGCGCTGCGTTCATCTCGCCGCACGTCGCGCTCAAAAAGAGGCGATCATCACCCTCGGCATCCCCCCGACCCGACCGGAGACCGGCTACGGCTATATCGAATGCTCCAACGCCATCGCCGACACCGGCGATGAACCGCGCCATCATCCCGTTAAAGCCTTCGTCGAAAAACCGGATCGGCAACGAGCTCAGGACTATCTTTGCTCCGGTCGATATCTGTGGAATTCCGGCATCTTCGTCCTCAAACCCTCCACCTTGTGGAAGGAGATCCGCCGTCAACAACCCCAGATGTGGCCACTGCTTGAGGAAATGCAGCAAATCATCGCTGCCGATTCATCGACCTCCGAACACCTAGAAGCACCGTTTCGAAAATTGGAGGCCATCTCCATCGACTACGCCGTGATGGAGGGAGCTCGCAATGTGGAGGTCATCCCGGCTCTTTTTCGCTGGTCCGATGTCGGACATTGGGGTGCACTCAACGAGGTATCGGAGACCGACGACGACAATAATCTGGTCGACGCCGAGGTGCTCCTCGACGACGTCACCGACTCGATTATCGTCTCCCGAAACGGCACTCGACTCATCGCCGCCAGCGGCCTACAACAGATGGTCATCGTCGATACCGAGGAGGCCCTTCTCGTCGTTCCCAAAGAGCGGGCTCAACGGGTCCGCCACCTCGTCGACGAATTGCGCAAACGCGATCGCGAAGATCTCATCTGATTTCGGTTTGACGCTTTGTCCACCCCTACCCAGAGCGATCAGAAAAATGCTCACCATGGTGCCGTTCGCCGAGTCTTGATCGTCACCCTCTGTGTCCACCTCGGCATCTCCTTTCTCAAGCTCGGCTTCGGGTACCACGCCCACATCGTCAGCCTGCAGGCCGACGGGTTTCACACCCTCTTCGACGCCCTCTCCAACGTCATCGGACTCGTCGCCCTCGGCCTCGCCCTACAACCGCCGGATCCGGAGCACCCCTACGGCCATCAAAAGCTCGAAGTCGCCGCCAGTCTGGCCATTGGCATTATGATTTTACTCGGGCTTCTCGAGGTGGGACGCGGAGTCTGGCGGGCCGCCCTGGGCGACACGGCGCCCATGATCTCTGCGGCGGCCTACGCCGTGATCTTGGTCGCCATTGCCTCCAGTCTGCTCATCAGTTGGTACGAGCGCCGAGCCGGCAAAAAATACAATTCCATGATCCTCGAGGCCGACGCCGATCACACCTTCTCCGACGCTCTGGCCGGACTGGCGGTCCTCGGCGGTATGGGCCTGGTCTCGGCGGGCATCCCCTCCGGCGATGTCTTGGCTGCCCTGGCGGTCATGCTCTTTATCGGGATGACGGCCTACCGCGTATTGCGCACCGGCATGGACGTCGTGGTCGATGCCTCCTTGTTGGACGCTGAAACAATCTGTGAGGTCGCCCAGGATATCGACGAAGTGCTCTCCTGCCACTACGTGCGCAGCCGGGGAATGCCGGGACGAGTTCACCTCGACCTGCACATCACCCTGTCACCGACGATGAAGCTGGCCGAAGCCGGTGAGGTGATGCTCCGCGTCAAAGAGCGTCTCCGAGAGTCTTTTCCCGAATTAGAGGATGTACTCATCCAGATCGAACCGCATAAACCGATCCACTATGAAGATGTCCCGGAAAACCTGGTTTGATTCTTGATAGCTTCTCAATGCTGCTATCACCGTTGCCACGGATCAGGTCGAGGAAAATTCGATAAATCGGCCGTCGAACCTGGTGATCTCGCGTCCCTTCGCCGTCTCCAGCAGATCGGCCAGTGCCTCGTCGACACAGAGTTTGGCGCCACCGAGATCGTCCATCACTTCGTGCAATCCCGAATCTGGCTGCCCATCGAGTTCAAAGTCGATCTTCTCATCGAAAATCTCGGCCAATAGCTTCTCCCTTTGCCCTTCGGGCCATCCCGGCGGATCGGGGAGTCGAAGCATGGCCGTGTCGAGCCACACTCGCTCCTCGTCGTCATCAAGCCCGGCTACGCCCAACGGGACCAGGAGTCGCTCGAATATGTCGTCGATCCACTTTCGGAAGGCCGTGCGATTTCGATCGTCCATCAAAATACTGGCCCGCTGAAATGGCAGATACACCGGCGCCGGCTGCTCCTCCAAGACCAGCCGGAGTTGCGTGAACATCGAAAATCCGGCGATGCTCTGCATCAACTGCACCAATCCCTCCACCGGATAGCTGTGCTTCGGCTCCAGCAGACTGAGCACATCGAGCCACACCAGCTTCGACATCACGGCGAACGTCGTCACCAGTCCCACCTCAAAGAGCACGATCTCATCGGGCCCGGTACCCGATTCTCTGAGCCAACCTCCTCCCGTCGTTGTGGGAGCGACACCATCTTCAAACATCCATAGGGGCACCGGTTCTCCCTGTCTGCGAATCAGTCCCACTGCCCGGCTCCGCCATGCCTCGTCGAGCCCCATCGCCCGCGCCAGATTTCGATCTACCTTTTCTCCCGTATAGGACAGACACCACTCCAGCAGCGCCTCACCGACAAAGTCCGAGCGCTCCTGCTCCAACAATGCCTTCGATTCCGGCCCCGTACCGATCACCCCATAGGCCTCGGGTTCGACGATCCTCAACTCCTGTCCCAATTGCCACATCACATCCCAATCCACGGCGTTTTCGACGTCGCTAACCCTATCCAGGCGGCGCACCGTCTGAGCACTGAGCGTTGCACTGTCGGGATCGCACTCTAATCGCGCCTCACCGATCTCGCAGAGCCACCATTTTAAAATGCGCTGCAATCCAACTGATTGGCCTGTCTGCTCCTTTGAAGCACTGGCCTCTCGAAGCGACACCTGCCCCTGATCGATCCAGTCCATCAACCATCGGCGGCCCAGTTCCCACAG
>SKPJ01000499.1 GCA_007119595.1 Myxococcales bacterium | reverse complement strand
CACCCTCCACGGGCAACGACACCAGATCGGAGGGTGGATTGTCATCATCCGCTCCGCGCTCGATGGTGTGCTGGCGTTTGGCCATCTCGGCGGCATCCTTGGACGCACAAAAGGTCAAAAAGAATTGTCCCCGCTCGCTGACACATTCGTCGATGCTGAGCTCATCGTCGGACTCCGGGGAAGATGTCGTGGCGCAGCCGCCGATCACCACCACCAGTACCACCCAGATTGGCCATTTGATCCCGCGCATCGACGCCCCCTTTCTTGAAAATCCCATTTGCTCACCCGAATACCTGGAAGACCGGCTCCCCCAGAAAATGTGGCAACAAGGCCAGCAGAAAAAAGGCGGCGAAGAAATAAAAGAGCCGCACCTGGTTGAGCCGTCGCTGCACCAACCCCCGGGCTTGTACCTCCTGCCGATCCCGGGTGGACTCCGGATCGGGTTCCCACTTCTTGGGTTGCGCCCGCCTAGGCCATGTCAAAAAGGCGATCACCAACAGCACGACCGCCGGTGTTGGATTGTCGTAATGCCATCCCGTGATCACGCCGTGAAATCCCACGCCGACGAATATGGCGTACAATATCGCGCTCGCCAAAACGCGTACCCGCAAGATGAGATCGAATCGCTCCAGATCCATGTCAGTCCTCGTATTTGATGCCTCTTCTGGTGGCGTCTGTGGCACAACGTCTCACAATCCACCGGTGTTCCGCCAGTGCGAGCTGAGGGTGATCCAGCCCTCCGAGCAATAGAAATGGATTACACCTATTTATGAGGTCTTTCTTGACACCACAAAAAGTGATGACTAACACTTTGTTTAGGTTTGGCTAATTTTAAGTCTACATAAACCCAAAAAAGTAATTAATAATGGTTACACACTTACCACTTCACCGGGGACTCGCATTCATCACCACCGTATTCACTCTGGTGTTGCTCCTTCCCACGACCGCATTGGCATCCTCGGAGTTGACGGTGTCGGTGGTGGATGAAGACGGAGACGCGCTCGCCGGAGCTGACGTGACCTTTTTGGAACTCAACAAAGAGGTGACGACGGACGAGAGCGGTCGACTCATGTTGGAGGACGTTTTTAGGGGAACCCATACGGTTTTGATCGAAGTCGACGATCGAGAACCCAAATGGGCGGAGATCGATATTGGCAGCGAGACATCCCAGGAGACCCAATTTGTAGTCCCCTCTACCGCCCGGCAACTCACCGAACCCGTCTCTTCGGAGGGTGTGGAACTTCGCACCACGTCCGCATCGCCATTGAGCAATCCAGTGGATTACCAACCTCTGCAGACCCTGGACAAATTGGAGTTACAGAAGCGCTCGGCAAACTCCTACGGACAAATGCTCGACGGAAGCCCCGGCGTAGCCGCTCGCTCCTTTGGACCGGCGCCGTCACGACCGGTCATTCGAGGCCTCGGCGGAGAACGAGTCCTGGTCTTACAAAATGGTGAACGCACCGGTGACGTATCGTCGACGGCCCACGACCATCATATCGCCATCGACCCATTGGAGGCCGAAAGGGTGGATATCGTCCGCGGTCCGGCGAGCCTATTATATGGCTCCAGCGCCCTCGGTGGGGTGGTCAATATCATGGACGAGCGCATCCCCAGGGAGTGGGGAGATGGACTCTTTTCGGAGGCCGCTCTATATGGAGCGACCGGTCAGACAACGGGTGCGGCGGCGGCATCTGCGGGATATGGCTTTGAATCCGCCGCTGTGCGCGGACGGGTCTCCCAACGACTCGCCGGCGATATGCAAACCCCGGATGGCGTCATGCCCGATACGTCCATCCAGGGCACGACCGCCGATATCGGAGGATCGACGCGCACCGCCAATGGGCTTTACGGTGCATCACTTGGATTTCAGAACCTGACCTTCGGCCTCCCCGAGGCGATCGACGATCCAGATGAATCCGTCGAACTTCGCAGTCAGCGCTTTTTCGCTCAAACACACGCCGAGCGACAACTCGATGGGTTTTTCGAATCCATGGAGTGGCGAATTCTCGCCAATCACTACGGGCACGACGAAATAGAGATCGAACCGGGACCCGACGGCATTCTGGAAGAGGAGTTGGAGTTGGGCTACGACATCCTGGCCGCCTCCACGAGCCTGACCCTTCCACACGGTGAGGTTGGTCCCGTCGATCGCGGCGCTCTCGGGGTTCAACTTCGGGCCCGCCAATTGGCGCTGAGCGGTGACGAGATACTCTCCCCCGACTCTCGCGAGGGCGCAGCGGCGATATATATTTTCGAGGAAATTCCAGTGGGGCAGATTGTCCGGCTTCAGTTTGGCATTCGCCCCGAATTGCACATCATCGAGCCCCGGGCCAACGACAGCTTCGATGCGCCCGACGAACGGCTCCATTCGCCGACGTTGTCGGGATCGATGGGAATTCACCTGCAGCCGGCGTCCAATTTGGAGGCCGGTGCCCAATTGGCGCGGGCACACCGAGCACCGATCATTGAAGAATTGTACTCCGATGCCGCCCACCTCGGCACCGGGCAATACGAAATCGGCGATCCGACACTCCAAAATGAAATTGGCCACGGGGTCGACGCCTTTATCCGCTTTTCCACCGACATTTTAGAAACGGAATTTTCGGCATTTTACAATCACATCACGGACTTCATCTTTCTGGAACCCACAGGCGAAGAGGACGCAGCCAGTGGCTATCCCATCCACCAATATCAGGGCGCCGATGCGCGCCTGATCGGCGCTGAGTCCGCGCTAAAAATACGTCCCTGGCGAGATCTGGAATTGCGCTCCACAGTCGACGTAGTCCGTGGCCAGAGACTGTCACCGACGGTGGAAAACCTGCCGGCCATCCCCCCGCTGAGGGGTCGCTTCGAGGGGGGGTGGAACGCAGCGGACTACTGGGCGATGACCCGCGTGCGAAGCGCGGCGAGCCAATCGATGACCGCCCCCGCTGAAACGGGAACATCGGGGTACGCCCTGCTCGATCTAGAGGGTGGACTCCGCCTTCACCGCTCGGGAGCCCATCACCTGAGCATGCGATTCGCAAATATCTTCGATACGGCCTATCAGGATCACCTCTCCCGGGTCCGCGGATTAACGGCTCCCATGCCCGGACGGGCTCTTCACGCCACCTATCGATGGACCTACTGAACCGGAACAAAGTGGGGAACGAGTAACATTCTATGCGTTGACAAGATCGCATCGTTTGTGCTGAATACTCTTACTCGTTTTAAACTTTCGACCGGAGCCGTTATGGAACGCCGTCTGATCGTGATGCGACATGCCCAGAGTGAAGCCGGCGACGCCTCGACACCGGATCATAAGCGAAGACTTACGGAACGTGGACGGCGGGAGGCCGAAGAGATCTCGGAGCGCCTTCTGGAACTGGGCTGGGCACCGCAATACGTCATCAGCAGTGACGCCACCCGGACTCGGCAGACCTGGGAGTCCATGGAGTCCACCTTTGGTGGGGGAGTGACGGTGGACTGGGATCGAGCGCTCTACCTGGCCGGCGTCGACGCCGTTCAACGAGCGTTGAGCGAGCTGCCCGACGAGGTGACCGACGTCCTGGCCCTCGGACATAACCCGGGCTGGCAAAGGCTGATCTCCTATTTTTCCGGGCACCGCGAGCGCATGACCACGGCGAACGCCGGTTTGTTGCACGGCATGGGCGAGAGCTGGAAAGAGGCCGCGATCTCCGACAACTTCGAGTTGGTCCAGGTCCTCCGGCCCCGCAGTATTTGAACCGTCCATGGCAACTCCCTCCCGATTTCAGAGCCTTTTAAAAACCCTCGGACTGCACCGCCCGGAGCTGCGAGCGTGGGCGATGTACGACTGGGCGATCACCGGCTTTTATGCCGTCGTGGTGGTCGCTGTCTTCCCGATCTTCTTTCAGGATGTGGCCGCCGCGGAGTATCCCGACGCAGTGGCGACGCGCCAACTGGCGACGATCACCGCCATTGCTCTGACCATCGCCGCCCTGATCGCTCCCATTTTGGGGGCCATCACAGATTATATCGCCGCCAAAAAGCGCCTCCTCGGTATCTTCGCCGGCATCGGCGTCGTCGCCGTGGCCGGGATGTATTTTATCCAGGAGGGAGACTTTTTATTGGCGTCGATTCTCTTCATATTCGCCAATATCGGCGCCAACGGATCGGTGATCTTCTACGACGCCATCCTGCCCCATATCGCCAATGAAAAGGAGGTCGACCGAGTCTCTACGGCGGGCTTCGCCGTCGGCTATTGTGGGGCAACTCTGATCTTGGTGATGACGCTCCTTCTGATATTACACCCCGGCCTATTCGGCTTTGCCGAGGGGAGCGATTTGCCGGTGCGGCTGGCCTTTGTCGGCGTCGCTTTATGGTGGCTGGTCTTTAGCATCCCGCTTTTGATCAACGTTCCCGAGCCACCGCTGAAGGTCGACGATCCGGATATCGGGGTTGTCGAAGCCACTCGAATGGGGCTCGTGGGACTGGGCCGGACCTTTAAGCGATTGCGCGGTTATCGCCACGCCTTTTTATTCCTGGTCGGCTTCTTCATCTACAACGACGGCATCAGCACCATCATTCGCCTGGCCAGCGCCTATGGCCGCGAATTGGGGATCGAGCAGGGCGCATTGATGGGCGCCATCATCATGGTGCAGATCGTGGCCATTCCCTGCACATTTTTATTCGGCTATATCGCCGGGCGCCTGGGGACAAAGCCCACCATTTTTATCGGATTGGTGATCTATATGATCATCAGCATTCTCGGCTATTTCATGACCACGGCGACCCATTTTTTCGCCCTGGCATTTATGGTGGGGATGGTCCAGGGAGGGGCCCAGGCGCTGTCGCGTTCACTTTTCGCCAGCATGATCCCTCGTTTTGAGTCGGGACGATTTTTTGGCTTTTTCGCTGTCTTCGAGCGCTTTTCGGGAATCCTCGGCCCCGCAGTCTTCAGCCTGGTGGGATTGACCGCAGAGACGAGCCGGCCGGCGATCTTGTCGCTGATCGCCTTTTTCATCGTCGGCGCCATCATCTTGTGGTTCGTCGATGTCGACGAGGGCCGCCGGGTGGCCCGACAAGCGGAGGCGAAGATGAAGGCTCAGATGTAGAAATCCGCCGCTTCTTGCACTCCCGTGATGGGCTCGATACATTTTGCGCTCTCATCGAGGACCACTTTTTTGTCCGGAGTAAGGCATGCCCAAGTTGTGGAAAGAGCCCGAAGATGTTTCCTCGTGGCGCAAGATCTCGGTCGGTATGTGGAAGCGACCCGCCGATCCGACGATCTACGGCTACGAGATTGTCGACGTCGAGGAATTATTGACCTACCTAGACGAGGTCAGCGAAGCGAGTGGAGAAAAGGTCACCATCACCACCTATCTCACCAAGCTCATCTCCGATGTGCTCGCCGAATATCCCAAGCTCAACAGCATCGTAGTTGGCAATCGGGTTATGCAGCGCGAACATATCGATGCGTTTTGCCAGGTTGCCGTAGCCAACGAAGCCGGCGGTTCAGCGGATTTGAGCGGCGTCAAATTGCGGGATTCCGATTCCATGACCCTTCCCGAAATCGCCGCCCGGCTGCACTCCCGCGCCGAGCGCATTCGCAAGGGACAGGACGAGGAGATCGAGCAGACCAAATCAGTGCTCGACAAGATTCCACCGCTGGTGCTTCCGCAACTGATGCGGGTCGTCGACGTCTTGACCTACGTCGTGCCCTTCGATCTGAGCAAGCTGGGCATTCGCGACGATCCCTTCGGCAGTTTTATGGTCACCAATTGCGCCCCCTTCGACATCAAGCTGGGCTTCGCCCCGCTGGTCCCCTTTGCGCGCACCCCCTTCGTCGTTCTCCCCGGCATCGTCGAGGATCACGTCTTTACCTACGACGGCGAGGTGGTGGTTCGAAAGGGATGCCAGATGGCGTTTACCGCCGATCATCGCTGTTTTGACGGCCTTCAGATCGGCCAATTGGTGCGCGGCATTCGCGATCGCCTCCACCATCCCCGCGACTACTATCCGGCTCCCGAGACCTATTCGAAAACGGAGTCCCCCACGTCGCGAGATACGCGGCCCCCGGAGGCCTCGAAGTCGACCCCATTGGGCTCTTAGCCCAGGGCATAAATCGGGGCCTCTACGCTGTTGTGCACCGTGGAGCGATTGACAGCAGCCACGACCGGACATCTCCATTGATGCCGCTTTCCACCACGTTTTCTCGCGTTTTCATTCTCCCCGTCGCCGCACTTTTTGTGCTGGCCGCCATCACCGCCTGTTCTTCCTCCGACGAGGTAGAAGATCAGGCCAATGACCAGATGGCCGACGACGCCGGGGTCGACACCGGCGATCTCGACACCGCGGACCCGGACCCACCACAGGACAATCCCGCCATCTGCACCGCCGGTGAGAGCCGCTGCGACGGTCCGGATAGCGTAGAGGTCTGCGCCGACGACGAATTGGCGTGGGAGCACTCACTTTGTCCCTCTGGACAGCGCTGCGACGCCTCGTCCGGCATCTGCTCCGAGCAAGTCTGTACGCCCGGCCAATTCGACGGATGCACAGACGACGGCACCACTCGCCATTGCAACGAAAGCGGCACCGGCTTTGGCCACACATCGTGCCCGGAAAACCAAAATTGTGCCGGCGATGGCTGCCCGGTCACCGAATGTCAGCAGGGAACGGTGCGCTGTGCCGCCCGCGATTTGCTGGAGACCTGCAGTGAAGCCGGGGTTTACGCTCCCTCCGGAATCTGCCCCACCGGCACGGAGTGTTTCGACGGCCAATGCGAAGAGCTATGCGAGATCTCCACCAAGGTCTCCAGCTATATCGGCTGTGAATATTGGTCCATCGACCTCGACAATTT
>SKPJ01000154.1 GCA_007119595.1 Myxococcales bacterium | reverse complement strand
GCCGATTCCAATGGCCAACCCCTCCTCGATGCCAATGAGCAGCGTGGAGGCGAAGGTCAGCACCAAAATCACCAGCCCGTCGCGTTTGACCTGCCACAGATGCTTGACCGCCTTCACGTCGATAAGACCCACGATGGCGGTCATAATAATCGCCGCGAGCACAGTCTGGGGCAGAAAATAAAATAGATCCGTTAAAAATAAGAGCGTCGCCACCACCGCCACGGCGGTGATCACAGCCGCCAGATTGGAGCGAGCCCCGGCCTTGTCGTTGACCGCCGAGCGCGAGAAGCCGCCGGTGACCGGATATCCCCCGAACAACCCGGCGCCGATATTGGCCGTCCCATGAGCACCGAGTGGGACAAAAAGTTGGTGACGATCCCCAGACGTGCTATCCCCATCACAAGCTGGATCACTCCCACCATCAGCGCCAGAATCAAAGCGTAGCTCAGATAGGCATCGGTGCCGGTTTCGGCGATGGCCCCGACACTGTCGGCGTCTTCACCGGCTCGGTGGCGACGATGGCGGTACCGCTCGCCGAGTTTCAGCTTCCGGTCCTGCTCGGTCCGGCCGTCGACATCACCCCTGAAAACGTGCTGTGGAGTCTGGGGGTTCTCGAAGTGACCGTGGCCCGAGCGTTTGCCCTGGTCATCATCGCCGCTTTGACAGTTCTCAATATCCTGGGGACCCGGTTATCGACGAACGCCCAGGTGGCGCTGACGGGGATCCCGATGGCCCTATTGGCGGTGGCGGCAATGGGGATCTTTTTCACCATGGAACCGGCAACGATGCAGGCACAGAGTGCCGGGGAGGAGTTGACGGTCGTGTCCTTTGGTCGGGCCGTGCTGGCGATCTATTTTGCCTACGCCGGCTGGAACGCCATCGCCTATGTCGGCGGCGAAATGAAAAATCCGGCGTAGACAGTGCCGAGGTCGCTATTGGGCGGCACCGCGGCGATCACCGTGTTGTATCTGCTCTTGGCCGCCGGGTTTGTGTACGTGCTGGGCATCGAGGGAATCCAGGAGGTCATGGAGGCCGGCACTGCAACGGCCGACGCCATCGCCGGGGAATGGACCACCTGGATGGTCACGGCCCTGATCGCAGTGGCACTGATCGGCTCCCTCAACGCCACGATGCTCGCCGGCGGACGGGTCGGATGGGCGATGGCCCGACACGATGCCATGGCCTCGACTATCGGGCAGCTCAATAACCGCTTCGACACGCCCGACCGGGCGCTGGCGCTGCAGGGAGCTTTTGCCATGGTGCTTGTGATGACCGGAACATTCGAGATGCTTCTGGAGCTGACGAGCATCGCGATGTTCGTGATGGGAGCACTGACCGTGGCGGCCCTCTTCGTAATCCGCGGTCGCGATGGCGACGACGCCCCCTATCAGGCCACGGGATATCCCTGGGTACCCGGGGTATTTATCGTGATCAGCGTCATCATCGTCGCCGCCAGCCTGTATCGGGCTGGATTCGGCGACGATGGGATGAGCGCAGAGTCGGTTTATCCACTGGTCGGTCTGGGGCTATTTGTGGTGGTATCAGTGGGACATTTTTTGACGCAGCGAACGCTCACCAAAGGGAGCACCGAACGATGAGAGGGATACTTCTGAAACCATGCTTTCCAGCGCGCCACCTCCCGGAACTACCATGACCAAACGACTCCGTTGGATCCGTGTTCAACTCGGCGCCTGGCTGGACCGAATGTCCTATTGGATAATAGGCCCGCTCGCCCTGCTGCTGGCAACCGCACCGTTTTATCCCGAACCACACCTGGTGGAGACCACCGCGATGTTGTTCCGCGGCGAACTGACGGAGCCCATCTACATCTTTGATTTCTTGATGCACAGCGCGGGACTGGTGTTGTTGGGGGCCAAGATTGGACGGGATTTACTGCGAAGCGACCACGATGATAAGGGGCCAGACGACCAATGCGCCGATGGCCCCCATCAAGAGACAGGAATTGAGACATGATAAAACGACAGTTCATACTGATGCTTATGGTCGCCATCGCCGCATATTTGGGATGCGACGACAATGACAGCGACCGACCGGAAGATCAGCCCACAGAGGCTGAACAGCACACCGACGATAAGCATCAAATCGACGATGAACAAGTCGACGAACACATGGAGCTGGATTCGGCGGCCCTACCCGAGCTGCATACCCACGGCCAGTTGCGCAACATCAATCTGCAAGAAGACTACTCCCCGTCGGTGGGACTTTACGAAGGATTGAAGGAAGACGCACCGATCAACCACGCCGTCGGCGCCCTGGGAGGGCTGTCCGGCGAGATCACGGTGATCGACGACACGGTATATCTGGGCCACGCCGGCGATGAACCGAGATTCGAGCAACTGCTCGTCGACGATTTAGATGACGAGTTGGACGCCACCATTTTATTCGGCGCCGCCACCGACGGTTGGACGAAGGTCGAACTTGACGACACCCGAGACCTGGAGTCACTGCAGCAGCGGCTGGAGCAGTGGCGAAATGAGCAAGACATCGATGCCCCCCTGTCATTCCGGGTCACCGACCCACAGCCCGTGGTGAAGTGGCACGTCGTCGACGCCAGGCGAATCCCTGAAGTGGGGGCGCGCAACTGCGAGGAACGCAAGGAATTTGCCCATCAATTTGAAACCCATCGCGAGCCGGTACGTATCGCCGGCCTCTTCACCACCGATCACACCGGGGTGGTCGTCGATCACACGACCTCTATTCACGCCCACGTAGTCACCGATGACGGCAAAAACGGGCATGTCGACGAACTTCAATTATCCGACGACGCCGAACTTATGGTGGCGACAAGGTGATGATCCCCGGGCTGCCGAAAACCAATATCTAATGGGGTTGAAAACTGGCACTATGGCCGCCCCCCTTCGTGGGTGCCACCATATGGGGCGGTTCCGGCGTAGCCCAGACAGACGATGGGGGCTCCATCAGGGACTCCAACCAAGATGCGGGAGACACCAGCGAGTCCGACCAAGAGGCGGGCGACACCGGCAATTCGGAGCACAGCTATGACGATGCCACCTTCCAGACCGAATACGGCACGGCGATGCCTGGTGGATGCCTGAGTAATTGAAGCGCCCCATGCCGAGTCCTCCGACACCACCGGTGCCCGTGCCCATCTGCTAAGCCGCCAGTAGTTGCCACGTAAAATTTCGCGCAAATGACCTACTGACAGCGCGGCGAGTCGACATATAGCTCAAATTCACTATGGGTGGGAAACACGCCTTCCAAGGCCTGCCACATCGCCGGGTTTCCGGCGAAGATGTCGATGTGATTGTCGTTGATGGCGCCGCCGACGTCATCGGCGCGAAAACATCCATCATGAGCTTCGCCGCCGAGTCCGCCGGCGGAGGGAAGCTGCAGTCCGTCCCACTCCTCGACGTAGATCATCGTTCCATGGTCGATGACGCTTGTGTCCACCGCGACAGAGAGCAGCGGCTCCAGGGGATTATTCTGTGAGCCCTTGCCCCAGGGGAATTGGTTTTGATCCATTTCGGACCAGCAAAAGCTGCAGGGACCACCGCAGGAACAGGGCTGGTAGTAGTTGAGCACCCGACCGTCTGCCAGTCGGGCGCTCCCCTCGATACATGCGGCGTCCGCAAAGCTCGTCGAGACCTCGGCGATGGGACTGCAATCGGGAGCGTAAAGAGTGGCATTCGGCGCTCCCGAGTGATTGGATTCATCGGCGACGTAATAGTAGGTATTTACGAAGGTGCCGCCCGGCGTACCTGGATCGTCGGAAACCACGGGGTCGTCCTCCACCGCACCCTCCTGTGTGACGGTGATATAGATGGTATCTTCGGCAACCTTGGAGCCGTCGGCTCCGTAGCCGTGCAAGACTATCTCTCGTTCAAATCCGGTGCCCAAAAACTCAAAGGACAGAGTGTTTTCTTGCTCCGGATCCAGGGCGTCCTCGGCCAGCGGCCACTCGTCGGCCTCGATCTGTACAGCGCTCACATCGGTGGCTTCGAATTCGAAGGTGACCGGATTGGATACCGTGGCTCCGTCGCCGGGGCTGCTAAATTTGACATCTGGCTGCAGTTCGGGCTCTGAGTCGGACTCACCGCCGCCATCGTCGGTGATAGTTCCGTCATCGACGGTGATAAAAATGGTCTCTTCTGCCACCTTCGATCCGTCGGTTCCATAGCCGTATAAGACGATTTCGCGCTCAAAGCCGGTACCCACGAACTCATAGGTCAATTGTGACTCCAAATTGGGATCCCAACCATCATGGGTCAGCGGCCAGCCATCGCCCTCAATTTGCACCCTGGCGACCCCGGAGGTCTCGATTTCGAAGGTGACCGGATTCGACACCACGGCACCGTCGTGGGGAGCGATGAAATCGACGTACGTATCAGTGACCACATCATCGGAGCCACCGTCATCAGAGCCACCGTCATCAGAGCCGCCGGCGTCTGAGCCGCTGTCGTCATCCGGTTGTAAACCCTCGCCGTCAGCCACTCGTTGGATGAGATCCGGCAGAAGACTCTTCAGATTCTTTCCGGGACAATCGGTCCACTGGCCGGGCCAATCGCCGTGTCCCTTCACGCGACTGGAATCGAGCGTAATTGCGTGGGTGTCGTGGACCCACTGCATGATATCGACTGCCGCGTCGAGCTGGGTCGAATTGGGGGTTTGCACTTCGAAGTTTCCAATCAGGCTGATGCCGATATTTCCTGTATTCTGGCCGCCGACGTGGGCGCCAGTTCGTTGCGAGGAGGAGCGTCCCTGATAGATCTTTCCGCTCTGGCTGACGATGAAGTGATAGCCGATATCACACCATCCGCGGTTGTCGATATGAAACGCCTGCATCTGACGCATTCGGGCCGCCGGATTGCCGCCATCATCGGCGGGAATCGACGTATGGTGGATACTCATCCGATAGGGGTCGTGGCTAAACCCGCATGCCTTGTTGGGATTTCGGGCACCCCAATCACTGCGGGAGATGACCAACGACGCAGGCGCAACGGCCTGTCGACGCACACCGAGGTCATCGTCCGATTCGGACTCCTGCTCGCTGACCAGTGGCCTCTCGGCGGTGACCAGCTCCGGATTACCGACGGCTTCTTCGTAAAATTCGAGAAAGAGGCGTTCAATTCCTCCACCACCGATCAGCTCTACTGAGGACGCGTCTTCGTCGAGCAGAATCCGCGCCACATGGTAATTGCCCTCGCTCCAGGTGATCTCCACCTCACTCGGCGAGCTCCAGGTATCGTCGCTGGTTTGCACCCGGTAGCGAAGCCCGCTGGTGAGCTTGCCGTCGATCATCAAACCGACTTGTTGAAAGTGCTCTTCTTCGGGATAAAACCTCGCCGTTCCGCCCCTGAACGCACCCGTCACGGACTCAATATCGTCCAGTGAAACGCTGTGCCAGTGACCATGATCGATCTCCTCTTCAGATTCAGAATCCCCATCCTCGTGCACCGACACATGTTGTTCACTACAGGCAACAGACAATGCAAGGACGACTACAAGCGAGCTCCAGATCTTAAAACGAGCCATCATTCATTTCTCCTCGAAAAAGACAGTCGACTGGTCGGCATCACGTGGGAAAACATCACGCACCGATGAAACTGCAAGCACTATTCCAACGCCGACAGCACAAGGATCTACGCCGTTTTAGGTGATCGGGCCCAGCTCTTACGAGAAATTGTGATGAAGATTCTCCCCAGGTGTGCGGGGATAGGTGACAAAGTGTCACAGTGTGGTCAGATGTAGGACATTTCGGTTGATCTCGTGCCGGAAGCGGTTGTCCTCGCGCTCCGGCCTGGTAGGTGAAGCAGCCATACCACTGGAGCCGATAACATCTTGCTATCGCAATTCCCGACGGCTCTGCGCACCTTCGCTGCCCTCCGACCTGGCGATGACACCGATGGCATCGGCTCCATATCGTCGATGTTCGGAATTGGCTGCTGTGGGGCGTGCCTCACAACTGTTCAAAGATATCGGCGCCGCAATCCAGATTCCCGTCGGAGGGAATCGACAGCGAGGTCGACGAGTCACCGTGGACCACCTCGTAGGTGCCCTCTTCCAGCGTGGGCACGTCGCATTCGGCGCCCACGCGCCACGGCGTGCTCATCTCCCCGGATGGTTTTTCGTCGCGGGGTCCAAACTCGAAATAGCTGTGCACCTCGATCACGTCTTCCTGCAGGGCCACGGAGCAGTGATTTTCCACCAACGGTGCCTCACCGTGGAGTACCGTGAACAGTCCCACATGCAGGGTCAATGAATCACCGTCCTCAAGGGTGACGTTCTCCTCGGTTATATCGCTTCCTCGATCGGCATTGGTGATACACAATTTGCTATCGGGACTGTCATCAAAAATGGCCGGTTCCTCCGGGTCCGAACTACAGGCAGTCACCAGGAGTGCCAGTCCGGCCAGTGGCGTCAATTTCGACAATTGTTCTCGAATCATTTCTCAATTTCCCTTCAGCAAATGTGTCTTAGTTGTCTGTCAAACCACGGCGTAGTACTTCGCCTCACGACGGTGATAATACTGTGCGTCTCCACGAACACCGGGTGTGCCACGACGTGAGGTGTCGAACCACTGGTCTAGGCGTACTATCGACGATAGGTTGGCCTCAAAATAGGCCAGTACGCCACGAAACCGAATCCATTGAGCTCAATTTCGCTGGCTCAGTCAGCAAATATAACCATCCCCGGAGAATTTAATATGCAGCGTTTGATCCGGCCCTTCGCCACGATGACGATACTCCTATGGCTCATCCATTTCGGCTGTTCATCCACGTCGTCAGATCCGATGCCGGACCGTGAAGACCAGCCCGTCGAGTCTCCGGAGGAGGCCCCGGCTGAGGAAGCTGCAGTGGAGACCAGCGCAGATGGGGGTGAGCCCGGCAG
>SKPJ01000097.1 GCA_007119595.1 Myxococcales bacterium | reverse complement strand
TAGTGGTCGGAACCAGTGATTTTGACATGTTGAGACCGGTCCTGAACGACGATCTCTTTGCCGTCTGCACTCCATGATACTACGGCATCGCCTCGTTTCGACGGCTTCGCAGCCCAAGACTATTTGGTCGCTTCGCTTCCGGCACCTCGTCGCCCAGTCCTCGGTCTCAAACAGTCATCTTCACTGCATCCGACCACTGGGCCATCGTACACATATGCAGATCATACGCCAGCTTTTCAAATTCGGTCGACTTTCGTGGGATTTACGTCTCGCGTTTCGACGGTTATGTTGCCGGCGAATTGCGGTATCAAACAGGAGTAAGCATGAGGCGTGAGCAATACAAGCAGTGGTTTTGGGTCCTCGTACTGGTGGTCGGATGTGCCGCCGCCGGGCCCTGGGCTTGTCGATCGGCGACGATGCCCGATGGCCTGGACTACGCCGATCAGGCGGAGTTTGTATATCGCCAGGGTGAGCAGGCTCTGGAGGGTGGAAGTTATATTGAAGCCACCAATCAATTCAATACTGTGCGCAACGAATATCCCTATAGCCGATGGGCCGCCAAGGCCAGTCTGGGGATTGCCGACGCCTATTTTGAGCAGGGTCAATATGCCAGTGCGGTACAGCAATATCGGGGGTTTATGGAGCTGTATCCACGCCACGACAAGGTGGAGTATGCCCATTGGCGCGTGGCGCTGGCGTTTTACGAGCAAATGCCCTCCGGGTTCTTCTTGCTTCCCTCGCCTCACGAGCGCGATCTGAGCAGCACTCGCGATGCAGTACGGGAATTGGAGATCTTCTTGCGCCGCTTTGAGGGTTCTGAATATGCCGAGGAGGCCACCGAGAAGTGGCGAGAGGCCAGTCAGAGTCTTGCCACCCACGAATTTGAGATCGCCGAATTTTATTATGATCGCGACAATCCCCAGGCGGCGGCCAATCGATTGCGATATATGCTTCGCAACTACTCCGGTCTGGGATTGGACGCCGAAGCGCTGTTTCTTCTGGGCAAAGCGTATGTGGACCTCGAGCAAACCGATCGAGCTCGATCGGTATGGAATGATTTGATCAATGTCCACTCCACCCATCCACGGGCCACTGAGGCCGAACAGCGGATGAGCCAACTTTAAACGCCTCACCATTTAAGCTTGATTGATCAGCGTGGTCGTAAAAAGACTCGGGAAAGGGAAGAGGAATCGGTTTGACACTGAAGGGGGCGGGCGCTATATCAAGCCCCCTTTGATGGGGATTCGTGCATCGCGAGCGAGTCGTGATCCTCGGGTCGAGTCAATGAAACAAATAGCCAAACCAGCTTCCGGCATCGCGCCGGATCCTATTGGATGGAAGCGAGATGAAAACCTTTAGTGCAAAAGAATCGGATGTTCAGAGAGATTGGTATGTTGTCGATCTGGAGGGACAGACCGTTGGTCGTGTCGCCACCGAGATCGCCACAATACTGCGGGGAAAGCACAAGCCGATCTATACACCCCACGTCGACTGCGGCGATTTCGTCGTTTGCATCAACGCCGACAAGGTCCAGTTTTCGGGCAACAAGCTCCGAGACAAAGTGTATAATCGCCACTCCGGATATCCCGGCGGGCTCCAATCGATTCGAGCCGAGAAATTGCTCGAGAAAGCTCCGGAGGATGTCATCACCTATGCAGTTCAGGGGATGCTTCCGGGCTCGAAATTGGGTCGTAAAATGCTCAAAAAACTCAAAGTCTACGCTGGCGACGAACATCCCCATCAGGCTCAACAACCAGAGCCGATGGAATTTTGATATTCTGAATCGAGATAGAATCGAAGGGAGATAGATTTCCATGGCACAACCGGAACAATACCACGCAATCGGGCGGCGAAAAGAAGCAAGTGCCCGCGTTTTCTTGCGGCCCGGAAACGGGACGATCAAGGTCAATAAGCAACTGGCGCCGGAGTATTTCGGACGCGACACCTTGATGATGATTCTTCGCCAGCCGCTTGTTGTCACGGAAATGGCTGGTCAATACGACGTCTACTGCACCACCCAGGGTGGCGGCAAAAGCGGCCAGGCTGATGCGATCAAGCTGGGGATCGCCCGGGCGCTGGAATTGGCGCAGCCCGAGCTTCGCCCGGTCCTCAAAGGCGCTGGGCATCTCACACGAGATGCACGCGTAAAAGAGCGGAAGAAATACGGTCGCCGAGGCGCCCGTGCCAGCTTCCAGTTCTCGAAGCGTTAAACGCCCCACGATATTGCAACGCACACCAGGAGCCCGCCGATTCGATTGGCGGGCTCGCGGTGTTTCTTGGCAGGGAATTGGGTTTTTGGTGGAAGAATCTCCCGCCTAAGCGATGGCGAGCAAAAAGACCATAAAGGGCAGCAAGACGATTCCCATCGATTTCCAAAAGCCGATCCCGAAGAACCAGCGAACTGCGCTGACCTCGAGATTGAAGAGCCAGACGACCATCAAGAAATGGCCGAGGCTAAAGTCACCGATCGGTGGAGCGATCATCAGAAGATAGGCGCCCAGTGAATAGCCCGTGATACGTGCGATGAGCGACCACGATGCGCCCTCGACATCGAGGGCGCGCAGGGCCAGGTAGAGAAGACCGGTGTGAATGAAGTACAGAACGACGGCGCCGAAGGGGATGGCGGCGAAGATGGTCAGCTCCGCGAGTTGTGGGGAAAGACCCAATTCGTCGTAGTAGTGCTGAAAGCGCTCACCATAGTCGTCGAATAGTGCGCGCTGCCAGAGGGTGGAGAAGAAGGTCCCGATGGTGATGCAGAGGATGCCGAAGATGGCAGCCAGTCCCCAGTGATCGGAAGATTCAAAACGGGTGAAGAAACGGCGGGGACCGGTGATTGCGGCTATGGAGGTCTCGACAAATCCTCGAGCGGTGGGGAGTTGGTCAGCTTCCCAGGGGATCGGTGGGGGAGAAAGGGAAGCTTGGCAGCTCTGGCAGAGCGCCAAGCCGCGAAGTTCAACTCCGTGACACTCCCCACAGATATCGCCGTTGCACCGGGTGCATACAGCAATGGCGGGGGCGCCTTCGTGGTGGATACAACTGCGTTGTGAACCGCTCACGGCGCTCTCGAATCAGTCGTTGTTCTTTTGGTCTTTATTCTTTTTTTGTTTTTTTCTGCGCCGCCGACCTTTTTTAACTTTTCGGCGTTTACGCTTCCGTTTTCTGCGCGACATCGATTTGGAGTTTCCACCTTTGGGCTGGCGCTTTCCACCGGGGGGGGTATATCCCGGGGGAAGGTTGGGTCCACCGCCGCCCATGCCGGGAAAGCCTCCAGCGCCGCCGGCTCCACCGGCGCCGCCGCCCATGAGATCGCCGAGCAGGGAGTTCATGTCCATGTCTTTCATATTTTTGAGCTGATTGAGCTTGCCCATGCCGGGGATTTTGTTCAACAGGCCGCCTCCGCCGCCACCCATATCACTGAATTGCTGCATCATACCGCGCATCATATTGAATTGCTGGATGACCTGCTCGACCTTCTCCTGACTGGTGCCGGAGCCCTTGGATATACGGCGCACACGATTGGGCTGGCGGGTCAACAGGTCCGGCTTATGGCGCTCCTTTTCGGTCATGGACTGGATGATGGCTCGAATGCGGGTCAACTCGCTGTCGTCGATATCGGCGTCTTGGGGCATGCCGCCACCGAAAAAGGGCATCATCTCCATCAATTCGTTCATGGAACCAAGCTTTGAGATTTGCTCGAGCTGGTTGTAGAAGTCGTTGAAATCAAACTCGCCGGAGAGCATGCGCATGGCGTCTTTTTCGGCCCGCTCGGCCTCTTCTTCAGACAAAGAGCGCTCAAAGCGGTTCATCAGTCCCATGACATCGCCGAATCCCAGGATTCGGTTGGCCAGCCCCTCGGGTCGAAACTCTTCGAGATCGTCGAGTTTTTCTCCGACACCGATGAATTTGATGGGCTTGCCGGTGACCTCTTTGATCGAGAGGGCGGCGCCGCCGCGGGCATCGCCGTCGAGCTTGGTCATGATGAAGCCGTCGATTTCGAGCCGGGTGTTAAACTCCTTGGCGGTATTGACGGCGTCCTGTCCGATCATGGCGTCGGCGATGAGGAAGATATTTTCCGGCGACGTGGTGTCGATGATATCCTCGAGCTCCTCCATGAGCACGTCATCGACAGCGAGGCGCCCGGCGGTATCGAAGATGACGACGTCGCAGTCCTTTTTGTCCGCCATTTCCAAGGCGTCGTTGCAGACCTGGACCGGATCGCCACCCTCCACGGCGTGAACCGGCACGTCGAGTTGCCTTCCCAGTACCCGGAGCTGTTCGATGGCGGCCGGACGGTAGACGTCAGCGCCGACGAGCAGCGGGGATTTGTCATGTTGATCGATGAGGAGCTTGGCCAACTTGGCGGTAGTGGTCGTCTTTCCGGAGCCCTGCAGACCAACCATCATGATCTTGGTCGGTCCCATGCGGGGGTTGGTGAAGACGATGCTATTGTCCACCGGTCCCATCAGCGACTCGAGCTCGTCGTGACAGATCCGAATGAAGTGGTCGCCGGGAGAGACCTCGACCTTTTCGTCCTTGCCCTTGGCTTTGACTTTGACGACTTCGCCGAGGGCCTTTTCCTTGACGCTTTTGATGAATTTCTTGGCGATGCGGAAATTGACATCGGCCTCGAGCATGCTCATGCGTATATCTTTGAGCGCATCCTCGATATTGTCTTCGGTGATCTCGCGCTTTCCTTCAAAGCGCCTGCGGACGTCGCGAAAGCCTTTCGCGACTACATCGAACATAGCCATGGGTCGAATCCTCTTGGTTCGAAAACAGCTGAACGGACTCGTTGTTGGTGTGGACTACCGCAGGGCAGATGCGTATCTGCCTGCGGGCAATCCAGTATCATTACCGGATCAAAAGGGAGGAAGGTTGCCAAAACCCGGATTATGGGTCGGTCAGGTCGTGGGCAAAGTAGACACCTGTTCGGTGGCTGTCAATCACACCCCGAGGTATGCCCTCTGCCCGGATTGACGTAATGGAGGTGTCTCTTTCCCCCTTTTGGGACACCAGAATTTCACCCCTTCTTTAGGGTCGCCTCAATAAAGCCCGACGGTTCGTCAATAGGAAGAAGGATCTGGTGGGGGTTATCCATTCCGAAGGGCTCGAGATCGACGGGCAGATTATGCTTGTTGGGCATCTGCAAATGGATGGTCGTCAGCCCCGTGATCTCTTGCAGAACGCGCTCTCCCATGGCGTGCAATGTGTGTTGTACGGAGAGGCTTTCGTGCGCCGCAAAGACCTTGAGTAAAATGGTGCGCGCCTCGCTGTGCACGGCGGCGAAGTCCCGGTCGGTGGAGTCGTATCTCCAGCTCGCTTCGAGGCTGGTCGCCAGGACGCGATCGTCGGTTTCGGCGAGGGTGGTAAATTCGTCTTCCACGAAATTGCTAAATCCGGAGTTGGCGGATTTGAGGATGACGAGATCGCGAAGCCCGCCGCGCACCTGTGTCGACTCCGGGCGATGATCGACGACAGCGGTGCGCCGCTCTCCGGTGGCCTGTGAAAAGGCATGGGGATGGGCTCTACCGTCGATCTCGAGATTGTTCCAGGGGCGTTCGGCCACCGATACGAGGGCGCGGGCTATTTGGGGTTGACTGTCGACGAAGTGCTCTGCGAGGAGGAGAGCGAATTGCTCGGGGGTTTCAACGGGGTGTCGGCGGGCCAGGGCATAGACCGTATTCTTCATGGTGTCCGTCGGCAGCACCTTGGTGTTGTCGCCGTCGGTATAGCCCGCTTCGAAATCACCTTCGAGTCGGATGTCGACGCTCACCTCGATCACATGGTGGCGCTCGGGACCGCGGGTGACTTTCATCAGGCGTACATCGGATTTTCCGTAGCTGTCATGGGTCATTTCAATCATCATCAACTCCCTCGATAGGTGGTGTAACCATAGGGGCTCAAGAGCAGCGGCACATGATAGTGAGCATCGGGGTCGTGGAGATGGAAGACGATGGGGATACTCGAGTAGAAGGGGGCTTCGCCGAGGGATTCGAAATAGGAACCGACCTCGAAGGTGGCGCGGTAGACGCCTTTTTTGGCCGGTTCGTCGGCCGGGAGCCAATCGGAGATACGACCGTCTTCGTCGGTGACGCCGCGGGTGAGTTCGGTCCATTTGCCCAGGTCGGTCTGAGCTTCGAGGACCACCGGGATTCCCTGCGCCGGATGGCCGTTGGCCGTGTCGAGAACGTGGGTGGTGATGGGGCTACCCATATGATGTTTCCTTTCGGTTTGAGAATCTGTCGAAAAAGTCTCCCATCGGCATTCGCTGGCTGAATTTTATCGTTCTCTTTGCGCTCAAGCCTCGACGTAGTCCTGCGGATACGCCTATATTTGATCGCTTCGAGATCCAAAAAATTATCTCATCGAGCCTGGGTCCGACTATTTTGACAGCTTCTTTAAAGTTCGTTAGTCGAGTAGTTTATTGAGCCGGATTTCGGTGATTTTAGCCTGTTCTCCGGCGGCGATACGGAGTTCTTCGTCGGGCTCGTTGGGCAGGCGATCTTCGAGGATGGAGAGCATCTCGCCGGCACTTTTTCCGGTGGCACAGACGATGAAGATGTAGCCAAAACGCTCTTCGTACTCCTCATTTGCTTCGGCGAGCCTTGTCAATATCTGCTCGGAAGCGCCCTCGACGCCTTGCTGCTCGCCCTCCGACCAGGAGCGCGAGGCGGAATACTTTTCCCGTAACGAGTCGATATCGCCAATTTTGGGATGGGCATCAAAGGCTTCGAGCCAGTCTTTTTTATCGAGACTCCACCACAGCGACTCAGCGCGCTCAACAAGAGCGGCGCGAGACTCGAAGGGGCGCTCACTGTCCATTGCTTCGGCCCATGCCGTGCTTCCACAGCATCGAAACAGCGCCTCAAAGGCTTCATCTGTCGATAGACTGTTGAATTGTTCCAGGTTCACTTTGCGAATTCTCCATAGACCCGTAGTCGGCTTACGCCTCCATCGGGGAAGATATTCATGCGAACGTGTGTAAACGGCCCGTCATCTACGAGGTCGCTGTCGAAGTAGTGCTGATGGTGGGCACGTAGTTTGCGTTTTTCGAGCACTGATGTCCACTCGAAATCGGACCAGTTGAGGGCATCGATCGATTCGCCGGGGGCGTGACAGGCGTCGATGGAGCAGCGATCCGGGAAGTTTCCCTTGAAGTGATTGGTGTCGACTTCGATGCGCTCGATATAGCCCCGGTTTGCCATCTTGAGGATCACCCAATCATGGCCCGGTCCGCGCCGGCGGCGGCTCTCCCAACCTCCGCCCATATTCTGTGCCCGTCCGGGCATGATGAGGTTGGTCATGGGGCTGAAGAACATATCGCTGCAGGCGACGGCACGTCCACCGTTTTCCAGAGCCACCAGATCGAGGCTCCCCGTGGAATCGTTGCGGTTCTGCGGTGTGACCTGTCCATAGGCCCGAAAGCGAGCGACACCACCGTCGGGATAAATATTGAGGCGCAGGTGGCTCCAGGTCTCGTCGCTTTTGATAGCGAATAGATTTTGGGAACCCGGGGCCAGCGGGGAGCGAGGCAATAGCTCGGTCCATTCCACTTTCGAGGGGTCGTCGAGGGCCTGCTGGCCCTGCGTTGATTGCAATCGGCAGCCGTCGACCGAGGCATAGGGAGGATGGTTACCCAAGAAATGGTTGGTGTCGATGTCGACGCCCTCGAGGACCCCGGGAATGCCGAGTTGGATGATGCACCAGTCGTGACCGGGGGTGCGCTTTCTGCGCGATTCCCAGCCGTCCATCCATTTGCCGCGCTCGGTGAATTTGTCGGCGATGAAGATTCCTCGTCCCGGTTTGAGGAGATTCTCCGATTCGGCAAAAAACTCATCACTGACATCAAGGGTCACACCGCCGAGTCGCTCGGCAGCGAGGTCGATGAATCCCGTGAATGCGGCGCTCTGATCGTTGTTGTGGCTCATTGGTCTTCCCTGGGGGCAGATGAAATGGAGGTGATCTGTTGTCCGTGGGGATTGGCGCTCAGATGGGTGCCATCGAAGATCTTGCGGCCGCGCAAAAAGGTCGCGCGAACGACACCCCGAAGGCGCTCGCCGTCGTAGGGGGTGATCTGGTGGCGATGGTGCAACTGTTCAGCATTGACGACAAAGGATGCGTCGGGATCCCAGACCACCAGGTTGGCCCGCCGTTCGGGGGCAATGGTGCCGATGAGGTGGTCCTTTCGAAGCAGTTTGGCCGGAGCTTCGCCTGTCCAGCGGGCGATATCCACTGGTGTCGCACCGTGGGTGCTCGTGGCCGTCCAGAGGGCCGGCAGCAGAAGTTGAAGTGACGAAATCCCTCCCCAGGCCCGCCGCAGATCGCCGGACTCCAATTCCTTGAGTTCAGGTGGGCTCGGCGAGTGATCGGTGGCCACGAGATCGATGATTCCCTCGTCGAGTGCGTCCAACAATCCCCGGCGGTTGTCCTCGTCTCGCAATGGTGGTGCACATTTGAAGAGCGGATCGGCGTCGGGAATCGCTTGCGCGGCGAAGGTCAGATAGTGCGGACAGGTCTCGACGGTGATGGGAAGTCCGTCAGTGCGGGCCTGTCGAAGCATGGAGACAGCTTCGGCGGTAGCCAAATGAACGATGTGCACCGGGCAGTCGGTTTGGCGGCACAGGTCGATGAGCATCTCGATGGCCCGGATCTCAAATCGGGGGGGGCGGCTGGCGAGATACGCGGCGTAGCGGTGGGCGTCTTCGTCTTCAATGGGCGCAATGTCATCGACCCGTTCGGCGTGGACCAGCAGCGGCTTGTCGCGCCCGGCGAGCAGGGGCATGACGGCCTGCAATTCGCGGCGAGTGACGTTCGGAAAGTCGTCGATGCCGGAGTGACATAAAAAGGCTTTTACGCCGAGCACCCCGGCGTCGAGCAATGGGACGATATGCTCCTCATTGCCGGGAACCAACCCTGCGTAAAAGCCGGTATCAACCCACAATTTATCGTCTGCAGCGCGGCGCTTTTGTTGCAGATTGGCCACCGTCGTGGTCACGGGAGTCGAGTTCAGCGGCATGTCGACGACGGTGGTGATACCGCCCGCAGCGGCGGCTCGGGTGGCCGTTTCAAACCCCTCCCAGTCAGTGCGTCCCGGTTCGTTGATGTGGACGTGGCCGTCGATGAGTCCGGCCATGATGATGTCATCACCGAAATCTATGGATTCGATCGACGGCGGGGCCTGATCGGGTTTGACGACCTCTTCGATCAGACCGTCGTCGACGATGATCGTCGCCGGCTGAAGCCGTCGATCGACGACGACACGCCGCGAGGAGATGGCGAATCTTCGAGCCATGAGAGGTATTGATTCGAGACCAAATAGTAGACGTATGATGCAGGCAGACGTATAGCCCGTAGAAGGGTCGAAAGGCAAGCTGGGAGGCTGGCGATGCGATCTCACTCGGCGGCGAGAGTCCGGGGGCGTTGGCGTGCTTTTCGCTGGCGGAGATCGCGAACAAAAGAGTGGAGCAGGCCGCAGGAGTGAGGGCTACAACGGTGGATCTCCTCGGCATAGGCCATGGCCTCTTCGAAGTTCTGACCGGGCTGTTTGTAGTTTTTTAGGTAGTTTTTGAATCGGTCGAGATTGTCGGCCCGGGTCAGTTCCGGATGAAATTGAGTGGCTACGATGGGTTTATCGCGTACCCGTATTGCCTGGTGCTCGCATTGCTCGTTTTGGGCGAGGAGAATCAACTCGTCACAGAGTTCGATGGCGCTATCATTGTGGCCGAGTTGGGCGTCGAATTGTTGCGGAAGGTCGCCGAAGAGTGGATCGTCGGCGGCTGCATCGGTTAATTCGATGGTATAGGTGCCGATCTGGGCCAGCGCTTCGTCACGGGCGAGTTTTCCGCCCAGGGCCTGCACGATTCCCTGAAAACCGAAACACGATGCAAAAGTGGGGATACCGATGCGCAAGATCTGGCGCATCAAATCCAGGTAGTCGCCATGCCAGTCAAAGCCACCTTTAACAAGTGAGAATGCGCCGCTTCCACCGATCATTATTGCGTCGCATCGATGGGGAGCGAAATCGTCGATGTCGTCGACGGCGACATTGAAGGTCTCAAAATTATCGAGCGGTAGCTCGCAACGAGCGGCAAATGCCTGACGCTCGTGTTCGGCCATCGGATCGCCGGCCGAGCGGGCTTGAATGAGTAATATGCACAGTGGTTCAGTCATGATGATTCGTCGAGATGACGCCTCGGAACTCGGAAAATGGTGGATCGGGGAGCATGACCTCTTTGATAGCTCCATAGAATAAGCATAGTCGCACGCTATGTTCAAAAAAAGGCCAAAGGTGCGTCGAGGGGATAACACTGTTTGCTTGTTCGACATTCACGGCACCATCTATACTTTTTCGATGATTCGTGAACATGCGCGCGAATATTTTAGGGATGGCTCGGATTGATGATGCTCGGTGAGCAAAGACAGGGGGTAGTTTGGGTGGCCGTCATGCTGTGTTGGCTGGTATGCGGCTGCGCGACCGGTCTGGAGACAGCGGTCTTGGAGACTGCGGAGACCGTCGACGATCGGCACGATCCGGAGGTCGAGGAGGTCGAAAACCCGTGCGAGATAGAGGGGGCGGATTGCGCGGAGTTGGATGCCTTTTTGTGGGATGGAACGCCGCTACCGGAGTCCATCAATGAGGCGATCGAGGTGCTGCGCGATGCCTGCGACAAAGAAAATGGACAGGCATGCCATTTGTTGGCCACCAAAAAAGTGCTGGGGGAAGCCCTGGACAGGGATTTGAATCGGGCTCGCGATCTATATGAACGCGGATGCGACGCATGGGCGGGTCAAGCATGTGCAGCGCTGGGGTGGATGGTTCATCACGGGCAGGGAGGAGATGCCAGCCCTTCAGAGGCTCGCCTGATCTGGCAACGTGGCTGTGATCTGGGCAATGGCCAGGCCTGTCGACAGGTCGGTGGATTGTATCAATACGGACGTGGGGTCGATATTCGGCCGGAGTTGGCGGCGACCTATTTTTTCCGCGGTTGTGTCGGGGGAAGCCAGGAGGGCTGTGACGATCTGGAGGAGCATTTTTCGATCGATCCCGACGATCGGGAGGACCAAAAGCGAATTGCCGACCTGGTCGAAGATGCCTGCGACCAGGGGGAGCCCATGGGATGTGTGATGCTCGGCGCATTATTGGAAGAAGGGCAGGGAAGGCCGAAGGATCTTCGGAAAGCTGCTGTGTTATACGAAGATAGTTGTGATGGTGGGGAGCTATATGGCTGTGTTCTTCTGGCCATGTTGCGCGAAAGTGGCAATGGCGTTCAGCGCCGGGTGTTGGAGGCCGTTCAGCTCTACGAACAGGGCTGTGAGGGCGGAAATCGCATCGGATGCAACGCGTTGGGCTTTGTCTACACCCACGGAATCGGCGTGGAGGCCAGTGGAGAACGCGCCGCCGAGTATTTTGCTCAGGCTTGTTCGATGGGACATGGGCGCGGGTGTTTTAATCTGGGCTTGATGTACGAGGGCGGCAAGCATATCGAGGCCGACCCCGAAGATGCCTTTCGGTTTCAGCGCATCGGCTGCGATCAGGGATTTGGACCGTCGTGCAATAGCCTGGCCTTTTTGTACGATGAGGGACAGGGCACCGAGGTCGACCCCGAGGCTTCGTTTGCTCATTTTGAGCGCTCCTGTAAGCGGGGATACGGCAAGGGATGCTTCAATGTGGGGTTGGCGTTCGAGATGGGCGATCCCGTAGATGAGGATCGGGACGAGGCAATTGAGTGGTATCAAAAGGCCTGTGAGGCGGGCTATCGTAGAGGATGTCATAATCAGGGGTTTCATCAGATGGATCGAGCACAATCGGCTTCCGACGTTCGAGCGGCTGTGGAGGCCTTGATCAGCGCCTGTGCTGGCGGCAAAGGGCCGCGGGCCTGCGCCCGTGTCGGCGAGGCGTTGTTGGAGGATTCCAGGCTTCCCTTTAGTCCGGTCCGGGCGCGGCGGATGTTAAAATTGGCTTGCGACGGAGGTGATGCTCGGGGATGCTTATTCCTCGGCATTAGCTACGAGCGCGGTGACGGGGTGGACGCCGACGAGCAGCAGGCTTCCCGTATCTTTGCCAAGGGCTGTGCCCTCGGTGAAGTCCAGGCCTGTAGTCGACGGGGCCGGATCCTACAACGAGATCCTGAGACCTACGAAGAGGGACTAGAAACACTTCAACAGGCCTGTGACGACGGCGATGACTGGGCCTGTGCGCAGGTCGATGGATAGAGCTCGGATTTACGTTTGTCCCGCTGAGGTTAGGTTGTCGAATTGGCGGCAGTTTGGTGCGTATACGAATCGAGGTGGTGATGGCCCAGGAAGGAGGAAGCGAAGAGGAGGATGGCGACCGCACCCCACGGGTGGTGATCATCGGCGGGGGGTTTGGGGGCCTCAATGCAGCCAAAAAGTTGCGCCGGGCCAAGGCCGATGTCTATCTCATCGATCGGGAAAATTTTCATCTCTTCCAACCCCTTTTGTATCAGGTGGCCACCGCCGGATTGGGCGCTGAAGATATCGCATCGCCGATCCGCGCCGTATTGAGACGACAAAAGAATGCCAAAGTAGTGAAGGGGGAAGTCTACGAAATCGACCGGCAAGCACGAGAGGTTCGCTTCGACAGGGGAGTGTTGAGTTATGATTATCTCATCGTGGCCGCCGGGGTACAGAACAATTATTTTGGAAATGAAGAGTGGAAAGCGCTGGCACCGGGGCTGAAGACGATGGGCGATGCCCTGGAGTGCCGTCGGCGAATCCTGGAAGTATTCGAGCGGGCGGAGTGGACCGATGACGAAGAGCTCTCGGAGTCGCTATTGACCTTCGTGATCGTCGGGGCGGGACCGACGGGGGTGGAGATGGCGGGGGCGATTCGCGAGATCGCTCACAAGGTGATGATCCGCGAATTTCGCAATATCGATTCCTCGAAGGCCCGCGTCGTGCTGGTCGATGCCGGACCGAAAGCGCTCGCGGCGTATACCGACGAGACGTCACAGCGGGCCAAAAGAGATCTCGAGGATATGGGGGTCGAGGTGCTGCTCGATTCCATGGTCGACGAGATCACTGCAGAGGGCGTTCGCATCGGCGATGGATTCATCGCCAGTCACACCGTGATCTGGGCGGCCGGTGTCGAGGCCTCGCCGCTGGGCCAGAGTCTGGATACGGAATTGGATCGGATGGGTCGGGTGGTGGTCGACGATACGCTGAATGTTCCCGGTGACGACCGGGTCTTTGTGATCGGCGATCAGGCGCGCTTTGACTCCGAAGACGGGGAGGCACTTCCGGGACTTGCTCCGGTGGCCATCCAACAGGGAAAGCATGTGGCGAAAAATATTCGCAACCGGCTTCGCGATAAACCGTATCGTTCATTTTCCTATACCGATAGAGGCCAGATGGCGACGCTCGGCCGGGCACGAGCGGTCGCCGAGGTGGGCAGCCAGAAGTTTTTCGGATTCTTTGCCTGGGTGTTGTGGCTATTTATCCATCTGCTGTTTTTGATCGGTTTTCGAAATCGGCTTTTCGTCCTCCTGGAGTGGTTTTACGCCTATGTCGGTATGAAGCGCAGTGCGCGGCTGATCTTGGATACACCGGAGTCGTATCGCCAGGCGGTTCGCACGGAGCGCCGTCTTCTGGAACAGAAAGAAGAGGCAGCCACATTGGATGTGCTCGGGGAAAGCGCCGATGAAGTCGCCGAATCACCACCGGACCAAGCCAAACGCAGCTCACCGTAGGCCAGCTTCCCGTCGGGGTCTGCAAATTCATATCAATCTATAAGGGGGTATAATGTACAACGCGATAGACTGGCTCGACGAAGAATCCAATCTCGACGATCTGGTGTTATTTCTGGATTTCGATGGCACTCTGGCTCCGATCGTGGAGCGACCAGGGGATGCGCAGCCCCTGGATGGAATCAGAGAAGTGGTGGAGGCCATCGCCGATCGAATTCCCGTTGGGGTTATCAGCGGTCGCGGTCTCGAGGATGTGGCGGCGAGACTCGGCGCCGAGGGTGTGGTCTACGCCGGAAGTCACGGGATGGAGATTCGCGACCGAGAAGGTCAGCGCCATGAGACCGACAAGCTGCGATCACTTCTTCCCGAGATCGATCGATACGAGCGGTGGCTCCGCGAGCACTTCTCGGAGATCCCGCAGATCGAGGTGGAGCGAAAACGATTCGGGGTGGCCGTACATTTTCGCCGTGCACCTCAGATGAGAGATGACGTGGAGCAGACCCTGGAAGACCTCGTCGCAGAACACAATAAGTTCCACATCGGTACCGGGAAGATGGTGCGCGAACTCCAGCCGGATCTGGGGCTCAACAAGGGTACCGCCCTTCGCTTTATCTGGAATGTCGTCGATGAACATCAACGGCGTCGTCCGATCTTCATCGGCGACGACGTCACCGACGAAGACGCGTTCGAGATGATTGGCGATGGGGGCTTCGGGATTTTGGTGGGCGACAAAGAGCGCTCGACGGCGGCTCGACTACACCTCGAAAGTCCTCGGGCGGTCCGCGGGTTTTTGCGCCGCCTGGCACAGCGGCTCGGTGTCGAGGTATCAGTCTCGCGATGACAGCGGTTGCATTCAACGGAGCAGAACCGGCATTCTGGCCGTTCGTCTATATCGCGATTGTCAGTTTGCAAAGAGGAGCCCTCAAAGATGAAGATTGGAATTATGACCGGTGGTGGAGATTGTCCGGGGCTCAATGCAGTCATACGTGCCGTAGCGAAGAGTCTAATGTTACAGTGCGATGCGGAGGTCATCGGATTTGAAAGAGGCTTTTTGGGGATGATCGAGAAGAAATATCGCCGCCTGGAGTACAAGGACGTCAGCGGGATATTGACGGCAGGGGGAACGATTCTGGGAACCCATAACAAGGCCAATCCCTTTGAATACTTTGGGGCCAACGGAGCTGACGTCTCGGAGCAGGTGCTCGCCAATTACGAGGAACTCGACCTCGACGGCGTAGTGGCCATCGGAGGCGACGGGACCATGACCATTGCCCATCGGCTCGAGCAACAGGGGATTCGCTTCGTGGGGGTGCCGAAGACCATCGACAACGATTTGATGCATACGGATCGGACGTTCGGCTTTGATACGGCGGTCTCCATCGCCACCGATGCCGTCGATCGCCTTCAAACGACGGGACAGAGTCACGAGCGGGTGATGATTCTGGAGACGATGGGTCGGTATGCGGGGTGGATTGCCCTGCATGCGGGGATGGCCGGTGCCGCCGATATCATCTTGATTCCCGAGATACCCTTTGAGATCGATGAGGTCGCCCGGGTATGCCGAGAGCGAGATCAGCGCCAGCGATTTACGATTATCGTCGTCGGAGAAGGGGCAAAGCCGAGAGGAGGAGAACAGGTGGTTCGCGAAACGATCGCCGACAGTCCCGATCCAATTCGACTCGGCGGAATCGGAAATTTCTTGAGAGAAGGCCTCAAAGATCGCGTCGACAGCGAGGTGCGGACCACCGTGTTGGGGCATGTCCAGCGCGGTGGAACTCCCACGGCCTTTGATCGTATTTTGTCGACTAATTTCGGAATTTACGCGGCGTCACTGGTCGCCCGCGGTACATTCGGCGAGATGGTGGCGTTGAAGGACGGGAAGCTGACCAGTATCGCATTGGAGAAGGTGGCGAACCAGACGCGTTACGTACCCGTCAATTCGCTGATGGTTCGGGCTGCTTCGGCGGTGGGCACCTCGTTTGGGCGAAGCGATTTGGAGATCGATCTGGCGCAGCCGGGCGACGAGCTTTCGATCTGAGCGAGGTATCTTGCTGGATGGATGATATTGGGTCTGATTTTCGTTGCACAGGGCTCATCGACCTCGGAACCTCGACGGTTGTCTACCCGAACTTCTAAGCGACAAGGCAGTAGCGATGTTGGCGATGCTGATTTTTTTCGGATTCATGGTCCTGGTGTGGGGCGGAGCCCACGTCTATGTGGCGCGTCGTCTGGCGACGTATCTGAGGCGGCGAACCCGCCGGTGGATCTATATTGCCTTTGCCGGTCATTTCGTGCTCGGCCCGGTGTCGATGGTGATGCGCCGTTTTCCACAGGTAGAGCCCCTATTTACGGTCTGGCAATGGGTGGCCTATGTCGGGATGGGAGCGTTTACGTTTTTGTTCGTGGTCATGGTGTTAAAAGACCTGGGGTGGCTTGCGTTCTTGGGGGTTGAAAAGGTCGTCTGCGACGAAGGAGAAGGACTCGTCGATGAGGACCGCCGGCGCTTTATGACGGTTGGTTTAAACGCCAGCGTGTTGTCGGCGACCGGCGTGGCGACGAAGTGGGGATTTTACGAGGCCCGCCGGCTTCCGGACGTGGTGGATGTGACGGTTCCCTTTGAAGATCTACCGGAGTCGCTGCAGGGGCTTCGGATTGTGCAGTTGTCGGATATTCACGTGGGGCCGACGATACGACGCCCCACCGTGGAGGCCATCGTTGCGCGGGTCAACGAACTCGACGCCGACGTGATCGCCATTACCGGAGATTTGATTGACGGACATGTCGACCAACTCCGTGGCGACGTGGAGCCCCTTTTCGATCTGCAGGCTCGATACGGCGTGTTTTATTGCACGGGGAACCACGAATATTATTGGGATGCCCCCGGATGGTGTTCCCTGCTCGAAGAGCGGGGTGTGGAGGTGCTCAATAACGAGCATCGATTAATAGAGCATGGAGATGGACGCCTGCTAATGGCCGGATGCACCGACTATACGGCGGGAGATTATATCGAGGAACACGCCTCGGATCCGCAAGGTGCACTCGCCGGGGCGCCGGCCCATGATATCAGCATCTTGTTGGCACACCAGCCGCCGAGTATCCACGATGCGGCGGACGCCGGCTATGATCTGCAATTGTCGGGACATACCCACGGTGGGCAATTCTGGCCGTGGATCTACGTGGTCGGCCGTGTTCACCCATTTGCCGTGGGGCTGGATCGCCAAGATGATACATGGATTTACGTCAGCCGCGGGACCGGATATTGGGGACCACCGATGCGATTGGGAGCCCCCTCAGAGATCACCGTGTTGACCCTGGCCCGTGGAAGCGACGACAAGGGAGAAGTCATCCGCGAGGGCGATGCAAAATTCGATCTGACATAACCCTTTCCTGTGGCTTTCGTCAGCACCGAAGGGTTTCGGGCTCGATCTGGTGGACGGCACCACAGTAGTCACAGTCCACCTCCAGTACTTCCTCGTCGGACGTCAATTCGGCGATCTCTTCGTCGGAGAGTGTATCCAGTGCGGTGCGTACCCGTTCGACGCTACAGATACAGCCGGGGTGGAAGTCGTTGGTGCCAAGGGAGCGATACGGAAGAGGCCCAAATAACTCGGCGGCCACCGCCTCGGTATCAAATTCACATTCCTCGAAGAGCTGCGGCACGGAGGCAAGCCCTTGGAGTCGAGCCGTCATCAAGGCCAATGTTGCCTGGTCCGCCTCCTCCCCCTCGGGCATTAGTTGGACGATATAACCACCGGAGAACACCAAATCGTCATCCTGGAAATGGTGTCCAAGTCCGACCACGGACGTCACCTGCTCGGAGCGGTGTAGATAGCCGGTGACGGCGTCGGCGAGGGATTGATCCTCGCTGGTCTCGACCACACCCTGATGGATATCCCCTCCAAACATGGTGCGATGGACGCTCAACAGCGTCGATGAGCGGGTCTCGAAGCGACCCTCGCCGTGCCGTCGGATCAATCCGCGGGTCGTGCCGTCGGCATGGCTGTCGGCGACCAGGCTGCCCAGAGATTGATTTTGGAGAATGGCCTGGAGTCGATTGTCCGGAGACATGGTCAACCGAAGAAGAATAGAGGCCGATATGAGATCGGCCATCAAGCCGCGGGATGAGGGGGCTGGAGATTGGGCGTCCAGGATCTCAGCGACGGTCTGTCGGGTCGATGCGATGACGATGCGAAAATTACCCTCATCGCACATGGTGCGCAGGGCGTGATCCGTTGGGGATGTAGGAGTCATAGGGGATACTTGTAGAAAAAATGGGGAGTGGGAACGGTCCGAACATAACGAAGGGTCAACGCGTGGAAAAGCAGTTTATGCCCAGAAACCGGGTTGAAGTGAGTCTGCTGAACCGGGCTACGAAGCTTCGGAGGTCGACTCCTCGGCTGTCTGACCGGGGTTTTGAAGCGACTCATCTGCGGCTTTATTGGAGAGAGAGGACGGCTTTGGGTCATCGTTGTATTCGCGGCGAAGGGTATGAATATAGCGGTCCTTGAGCTGCTCGAAGGTCTCGATCAAGGAGTCCCGCTCGCGATTTAGTGTGTCCAATAGATTTTGTTGTGAGCGAAAGAGCGTACGAGACAGGATACGGTCTCGATAGGCCAGTATTTGACGCCACCAACGTAAAAAGAAAAAGCCTGTAATGGGTAGGGAGACGAGATACACGATCACCGTCACCAGGGAGTGATCTGTCAGCGTCCACAATGCCCATCCCTGCAAGAAATAAAAGAGGGGAAATGCGAGCAATCCCGTACAAAACCCGGCGAAGGCCACCATCGCTTCATCGGGTTGGCGGCGTATCATCATGCGCACCAGGGCGTAGGGAATGGCGTTGTTGATAAAGCCATAGATCGCCACCGGTCCCAGACCGAGGGCGTAGGCGGTCATCATGACGGCTTCGCGGCGCTGCCCGGTCAATTCGATGCCCTCCTCCAATAGCTCGTGGTGGAGGCGCACCTGGCGGAGGTGATCGCGATAGCGACGAATATCCATGCGGACGCGAGCCACCAGACCGGGATCGCGCTGCTGGTAGTGAGCGACGGCATCGGCGATTCGTTGCTCCAGCATAAAGCGGTCCTCAAGGTCGGGCCGCGGACCGCGCGTAGAGCGGGCGCGGTCCCATAATTTGTGGGTCAGAGGACGCAGATCGATATCCAGATCCAGATCGCCGATGAGTTGTTCGGCCAGTTCGTTTCCGTAGATGTCGTGGATGTCGATGACGAGTTGGTGATTGCGGTCGTCTTCGATATGGGTGGCCAGATCGCGCAGGTCCCGTTCGATGTGCTCCGTCAGCTCAAGTGCGGCGCTGCGCTCGTCGTCGCGATACAGGTCGGCGTACTCCCGGATATCGATGGGTTCCCCGAAGCGGATGAGGACGCTGGATAAAAAACGGTCACGGTCCTCGAAATTCAGACCCACCGGTTGGACCTTTACCCCCAATGAGAAGTCGTTGCGGCTCTCCGTTGCCAATGCGATGCGAGCGGTGCCGGTCTTTAGCTTTTGAACTTTCCGATCCGGAGAGTTTTTTCCCTCCGGGAAGATACCGATGCAGCCTCCGTCCTCGAGGGCCTCGTAGGCCCTGTGAAAGCTGTCGACGTTCTTTCGGGTACTTCCATCATCATCGTGGGAGCGAAAGATGGGGATGACTTCAAAATTGCGAAAGATGGCGTTGACGAGCGGGTTTTCAAAGAGGCCGCTTCGGGCCATAAAGCGGATCTGACGCTTGGTCTGGGACCCCAAAATGACGGTATCCATGATCGAATTGGGGTGGTTGGCCGCAAAGATGAGCGGACCTTCGTCGGGGATCGTTTCCTGTCCCGACGCCTGAATATCGTAGAAATAAAACCCCAACGCACGTCGCAGCACGAACCGGAGTATTCGATAAGAGCGCGACATGCAGGGCCAGCTCCGGCGACCTCAGATAAGGAAAGACGAAAGAGCCCCGGGGGGCCCAAACGGCATTCGTCAGGCGGCGTTGGAATTGGGATTGGAGTGAGGACGCTGGTCGCTGAGAAGTGGACGCGGCGAGCCCTCATCGGCCAGTGCTCGCTGATTGGCCTGTTCGGCCACCATATAGGCGTCGATCACGGACCAGATCCAGACGATCCAAAAGAGTAGAAATACCCATAAAAAGAGGCAGCTAAACAGCAGCATCACCCCTTTGCCGATCTCGCCATTATAAAATTGGCCCAGTCCGGGAACCAATAGGCTAAGGGCGCCGGCTAAAATGGGGATGCGTTCGCGATAATGCTGAGTTGCTCCAAAGTGGGCCGGATGGCGATCCGATTGATAGGGAGTCAACGCGTGGTGCTCGGGCATTTTCCCGTAATTGCCGAGGTATCCCGGTGGGACCGATTGGGCCTCCGTGGGGTGCGGCGGGTGATGCCCCGGCGCTCTATGGCGCTGTTGACTTGCCTGAGGAGCAGTTCCGTGTTGACCGTAGGGAGGATTTTCCCCGGCGGCATACCAATCCTGATAGGGAGCATCGGGATGGGATTGAGCGGTCGTGCGTTGTCCACCGACGGTAGGGCCGTTGCCGTGGACGCTGCGAGATGTCACCACGGAGCTGCGAATCGAGCCGTCCGTTCCATCGTGACTCGATTGCCCCACACCGAATCCCTGGGCGGCCGATCGTGTGCGCTGCTTTCCGTACCCCGGTGTGGCGTCAGCCCCCTGTGGCGGTTGTGCAGACGGCTGGCGTCGGTGGTGCTTATTGCGGCCGGGGTTCCCGGAAGCGCGATGGCCGCTCGACGTTGGTCCGCCGTGTCGATGCAGTCGATCCCGCTCCGAGGCGGGAAGTCGATAGTTGATATGACCTTCGTCGTCGACGTGGAGTTCGAGGGATCCGTTTTTTACCATGCCGTCGAGCAGAGTGGTGGCGTCACGGGTGCTCATTCGCATCCGATAGGCCAAAAAGGACGGCGTAATATCCTGGTTTCGCTCGTTATAAAAGAGCGAAAGGACGGCATGTTCTCGTTCCTTCATTGGTGCTGCGGCTCCGAGTTGCGAAATTTCCTGGGGTCGAGGGACATCCCCCCAACACTTGCAAGAAGGATAGCCTCGGTCGATTCATTCCCTTGCCAGCCGGGCCGATGTTAGAAACGACTGGTGTTCAAATGACCGTTGAGTTTCATCGTATGCCAAGGGACTCGTTGTTGCAAACTCGGCGGGTGTCAAAGGTGTGATCAGCGGTAGGCGGTTGAGTTCATCAACGCCAACCGCTGGCGTTTCTGCGCCGTCAGGGCATATATCTCGGTCTCGGGCTCGGTTCTCGGACTCGGGCTCGGTTCTCGGGCTCGGGCTCGGACTCGGACTCGGACTCGGACTCGGGCTCGGACTCGGACTCGGACTCGGGCTCGGGCTCGGGCTCGGGCTCGGGCTCGGTTCTTGTGCAACCGGGCACATGGTTTACAGATTAGACCGGGCACATGGTTTACACTTTTTCGTCAT
>SKPJ01000252.1 GCA_007119595.1 Myxococcales bacterium | reverse complement strand
TCATACTTCACCAAACCCCTGTTGAATGCCGGCCAATTCGTCCCCGTCGAGTCCCCACAGTCGGGCGGCTCGTTCGTCGATTTCATGATGGAGGCGCTGGATGTCGTCGCCGTCACCGCGGCGAGCGGCGTGGTGGCAATTACGCGACCGTACGCTGAGCTCGTGATGCAAGGGATTGTCGGCGTCGTAGCCAGGGATGGCGACCCTGTCGAGAATGTGGGCGGAGGCAAAACCCTTGCCCGTCGAATAGCAGCGCACCAGGGCGTCGGAGGGTGAGGAGTTAAAGAGTGCACAGAAATAGTGGGCCTCGTCGGGATCATCGAGGGGTATGAAGGTGATCGTCTCCTGCGGAAGCACGATGCGCTGATCGTCGTCGGGACCGACGACGGCGGCCCGCAGCCGGGTGTCGATCCGGGTCCAACACACTTTCCATGGGCGCATGGTGTAGGGCCCGACGCCGTACATCGAGTAGAATGGATCGTCGGGATTATAATAGCGACGAAATAACGAGCGTCCGCGCAGTGTGCCGCGTTGGGGATCTCTTGGCGAGCCCTCAAAAGTCTTAAAATAGGCATGGGTTTTGGGAAATTCCTCGGCCATCCTCGACTCTTCAATCCCCGATCGGGTGTCCGGGTTTTGGGCGAGGATGATCGCGTTTTCCGGTGTTGCGGACCACCGTTGCAGGTCGCCGCTTCGAAGCAGCGGGAAGACGCGCTGCGATTCCACTTCCCGGCGAATGCGCTCCACCTTGATGCGCCCAACGTCGGCGAGGTTTTCGATCACCGTATAGCCGTCGAGGGTGCGCTGAATCTCACGTACCCAATAACAGCCGTTGAGTCCTCCGCTGTTGACACCCTCGTAGGCTCTGTAGTCGCTGTGGCCAATGACTTTGGTGATGCCGGACAGGGCTGTTGGTGGCGCCGTCAGCCACGGGGAGGTGTCGCGATCGTCGTCGACCGGTTGGGCGGCCCGTGGCGTCCAGTCCAGCACCGAGAGTGCCTCGTCGAGGGCGGTGTCGGACTCAATTCGACCCCGCCTGTGCTTGGTCCAGCGCCGATACGAGACCGGATATTCAAAGGATGTGGTGGACTTTTGAAGACAACACAGCGCGGTCTGGGTGGCGGCCCCTTCAAAGGGCTGAAACGCAGTGAAATCATGGACGATAGTGGGATGTAGGTAGACCGTGGCGCCGGCGTCGTCATAGCGAAATCGGCGAAACCCGTCGCCTGCCCCTTTGGATTTGAATACGGAGTGGGTGATGAGAAAACCCAATCGACCATTGGATTTGAGATATTTGTCAGCACAGGCGTAGGTAAATAGCATGGAGAGGTCTTTTTTGCCGCCTCCCATTCGTCCCCTGGTGCCGGAGAGAGAAAAGAGTCCGTAGGACTTCCACAGCGGTTTGAGTTCCTCGCGGCGGTGGGCGTCGAGATGTTGCCAATTGACCCACGGTGGGTTTCCGACGACGACATCCACTGCCTCCTCCGCGGCTGCGTCGTCCACGATGGCATCGCGGCGATGAACCGGTATCTCAATACACTGTTCATCGCCCAGTAGATCGTGGATGGCCCACAGATAGTTGGCGCGCGCAGCGAGTACGGCCATGGGATTGATATCGAAACCGATGACAGACTTCGAGATCTCTGCGGCCAGGTTCTCCGGATTTATTTCAATGTCGTGATCGGATTGCTCGTACCGTTGTCGGATCCGATTGATGGCTGCCACGAGGTAGGTGCCGGACCCGCAGGCGGGGTCGAGAATTCGCTGGTCTAACGCTCCGTGGTAATCAACCTCGCGCAACGTAAGATCGGCGAGCCAATCCGGTGTGTAATACTCCCCCATATCGTGGCGTACCGAAGAGGGCAACAGTGATTGATACAGCGTCTTGAGTAGGTCGCGATGAAGCCTATTCTCGGTGTTTGGCGCCTTTGTTTCGTAGTCTTTGAGTTTCTCAATCAGAGGGTCAAATGCAGTGGTCGTGCGTTCATTCCAGGCGTCGATATACCAGGAGAAGATGTCGCCCTCGAGAAAGTTTCCAAGGGCTCTGGAACTCCAGAATGAATCCCCTTCGAGAGATTGAAAAAACTCTTTTGTCGTTTGGGCGTCGTCTGCTTCAAGAGCGTCAATCCCTGTCATGACGTGTGCGCTCAGCAATTTGATGAGCAGAGCGTAATAGGTGTGCACTGCGAAGAGCAGTTTGAGTGGCGATGCATCGTCGATAGCGTAGTGCGTCACCAGGTGTTCTACTGACTTTTTTTTGGTGATGGACTCGAGGTCACTGCCATGGCCGAAAAGCTCTTTCCACTGCTGGAAGGCCGGTATGGCGTTGGTTCTTGATTCTTGTGTCAGACGCCGAAACAAATGTCGAATTGCGAAACTCGCCAAAGAGTCGGGTCCGGCACCGAAATCATCGGCGATTTGTTCCGGGGTCAACTGAGATTTTTCGTCTGTTACTCCGACAGTATCGACACGGGGTTTATTCATGGGCGTACCAGGGCTCGAAACGGCGACACGCCCCCGGACTCTTCGAACGGGGGCGTGTGGGTGGGGAAAGAACTCGCGATGTCGGAGTCAGCGCAGATGAACTGTGCGGCGTATTCCGAACAGACCGAAGGCCGTCAGAATCAGCAGGAGCAGTGGTGACTCCAGGGGCGACGAGCCGACAGCACTACAGGTGCTTGATTCAGCGTTAACGCTGGGCTCGTCGTCGGCGGAGGTCTCTTGTTCGGACGGTTGGAAGTCACCGCCGTCATCATCATCGGAGTCGTCGGATACGGGCTCTGGATCTGGCAGTGTCTCGGAGTCGGAATCATCATCGGAGTCGGAATCATCATCGGAGTCGGAATCGGAGTCCGGATCGGGATCGGGATCGGGCTCCGGCTCCGGCTCCGGCTCCGGGTCGGGGGCCGGGTCATCAGTTTCGGGCTCGCTCTCCGAGCCGTCTACGACGGGGGCATCGGGCTCCGGCTCCGATTCGGCGCACGGGTTTTCATCCTGCAGATTAAACGCCCGGGTGATAAAGGCCGCGGCGTGCGAACGGCGAACCCCGTTGTTGGGGCAAAAGTCCACACCGTCGGTACCACACCCGTTGGTCACACAGCGCTGGTGCATGGTCTCAATGGCCGCTGAGAAGGGGTGATCAGTGGGAACGTCACCAAAGGTGGGGGCATCGGCTGGAGTCTCGTCGGGCCAGTCGAGGGCGCGATACAAGAGCATCGCCACCTCGCCGCGCCTTGCTTCGCGTTGGGGACAAAACTTGCCCTCGCTGCCACAGCCCGAGGTAATGCCCTCCGCGTAGGCGGCCTCGATGTATTTATAGAAGGGATGATCGCCGGGAACATCGTCAAAGCTCGGATCTGCGGGGGGATTGGAGACGTCGAGATTGGCGGCCCGGGCGATCAATGTAACCAGTGGCCCCCGGCGCACCGGGCAGTGGGGACAGAACATCAGTGGTGAATCGTGACAACCATCGGTGATGCCCTCGTCATATAAGATGACCGCTTCGTCGTAGAAGTGACTACCGGGGGGATAGTCGGCAAAAAACGATCCCGAGGCATCCTGGTCTTGGGTGGGACGGCAACCGCCCGGGGTGGGGTCGGCGCATGGATTGTTATTCTCCAGATTGTAGGCCCGGGCGATAAACGCTGCCGCTGCTGCTCGATTGACGTTATTGCCGGGACAAAAATTGGTCCCATCACCACAGCCATTGGTCACACAGCGCTCTGCCAGGGTCTCGATGGCAGCATAATGGGTGCTCCCTTCACCGACGTCATCAAAGGTGGGGGCCGTCGATGGGATCTCCTCGGGCCAATCGAGGGCTCGATAGAGCATGGTGGCGATCTGGGCCCGGGTGACGTCGTCGGTGGGGCAAAATTCTCCGTTGCCGCAGCCGAGGGTGATGCCGGCGGCAGCGACAGCCTCGATCTCGTCGTAAAAGACGTGGCTGGTGGGGACATCGGAGAAAGTCGGCGTCGACGGCGAGTTGGAGAGATCGAGATCGGAGGCCCGGGCGATCATTACGGCCAGCGCCTGGCGGGTCAGATGACATCCCGGGCAGTACATCAATGGGGAATCGCTGCATCCGCTGGTGATGCCGGCGTCATAGAGCATGACGGCATAATCGTAGAAGAAATGATCTTCGGGCATATCCTTGAACAAGGCATCGGAAGCATCGGGATCCTCGACTCCACCGCAACTTCCCGGGGGAGGGCCCGGCGGTGGCTCTGAGGAGCCTCCGGATTTGGCCCGGTTTAACAATTCGTCGATCATGGGCACCATATTATTTCCGGGACACGACGTATTCTGGCCGGAATGCTCACGGTGTCCACGCACCGAACTTCGGTTCAAGGCGACGCCGTGGGTGTCGTGGACCCATTTGATGATGCCGGCACCGGCGTTCAGTTGGGTGTCCGTCGGGGTTTGAGAATTGAAATTGGCGATGAAACTGATGCCCACATTGCCGCTGTTTTGCCCGCCGACGTGGGCACCGGGTCGGTTGGAGCGCGAGCGGCCCTGGAAGACCTCACCGCTCTGGGCGACCACGAAATGATAGCCGATATCGCACCAGCCCACGTTGTTAATGTGATAGCTCTGCATTGCCCGCATACGTGCCGCCGCATCGCCTCCGTCGCTGGAGGGCGAGGCGGTGTGATGAATCGCCATTCGGTACGGAGCGACCACATTGCCGCAGATCTTGCCGGGATTGATCGCACCCCAATCGCTTCGCGGGGTGGCGACGCTGGCCGGTGCCACCGGCGATTTTACAGTGCGAAGCCCACCGTCGTCGGTGGCCGGTAAAGCGGTGGGTCGATCAGGGGTATCCGAGCCGTGAAGAAATTCGTCTCTGGCGACCACTTCTTCGTAAAACTCCAGTTGGGCGCTGATGATGTCCTCCCCACCGCGCAGCTCCAATTGTGTGGCCGGCGCGTCGAGACGGATCAACATATTGTACATCTGACCTTCGCTCCACGTGATCTCGACGTCGTTCCAACTCGTCCAATCGCTGCTTTGATCAGTGCGCGCTCGGTACTGAAGCTGCGAGGCGTCTTCCGCATCCATCATCCAGCTTACCTGCTGGAAGGAATCGGAGGATTCGAATCGGGCGGGACCGTCGTCGAATAATCCCTGCGCTGCGGTGCGGTCGGCGATGTCGAAGTACATCACCGGTTCTACTGGGAGGCTGTGATAGCCGGCGATGAGATCGGCTTCAGCGATATCCGCCGACTCGTCTGTCACCTCGTTGTCGTCGCCGGGATTCCAGCACGATTGGCAAAAGAGCAGTGTCAAACACAACCCTGCTACTGTGGAACGAAAACACTGCCGTCGCGTCATCATGTTCATCATCAAAAATGCCCTCAAAGAGATTTTCATGCCAGTCAGGAGCGAAATGCATCATTACAAAAATGCAAGAGTGATGCCAGTGCTGAAAGCCCGGCATGTGTAGAATATGGGGTTTGTTGAGGTCGGAAATTGAGGACAATATACCGCGCTCGAGGCGCCTGGTGTGTCAAGTTGTCATACCCATTTCTTGGAGAAGGAACGGTGATAAAATCGGGCATGAAAAAGCCCGCCCCCGGTATAGCTGCAACCGGGGGCGGGCGGCGATAATATCGACTTGGAGCACTCTACGCTACTGCGTGGAGTACCGGTCCGTCAGTTGACGGGAGAGCAATTAACACCATCGATATTATTGAAGGTGTTGACGCTGCAGATATCGGAATTCACGATGCCGTTTTCGTGAACAAAGATCCCATAGGCCTGCTCCGAGAGATGGCTGATATCCTCGATGAGGCAGTTATTGACCTCGACGCGAGCATCATTGCTGCGGCGAGCAACGGTCACGGCCGCCGGTTCGGTGCTACTGTGGTGTGCGTCACTGCCGGCGTGGCGAATTTCGACCCAGTCAAGAGTCGAGGGATTGCCCGGGGGGGATTCCTCAAAGTAGACTCCACGCCACCAACCGGAATCGGCCTGGGTACCCTCCATAATGATGGGGGAAGTGTCCGTTCCCTGAGCAAAGAGGTGGCCTTCGTCAATTCGCAGACTTCGATCGGCACCAAAGAGAATTTCGGTGCCGGCTTCGATGGTCTTCTCGGCATCATTGCCGATGGTGACGTGACCGGTGACATGCCAGGGAACACCGGCGTCTCTCCACGTCGTCTCGCCGCTAGTGGTTCCGTCTCGAACCTCAATGGCGTCCACGCCATTATCGGTGAAGGTTGATTCGGTGTCGACGGCATTGATATGGGATGCGTGAAGATTCATGGCGAAATCTTCGTTGTCCTCAAAGGTATTATTGGACAATTCCTCCAAAATGGCGTTGGAGTGGGCGAAGATCCCGTATCCCTCGTTGTGCCGGAAGGTCGAATTTGTGATGGATGTGCGGACTTCCCGACTTCTTCGGGAGATGGTCAGACCCGCCGATTCGGTCGTGGAGTGATGGGGGTCGTATCCTCCGCCGTACTCCACCACCAGGTAGTCGATATAATTATTGGGGTGAAGGTTTTCCTCCATGTACATTCCGCGCCACCAACCGGCTGTCTCCTGGGTGCCCGACATGACGACGGGATTGCCGTCTTCACCGGCGATGATGAATTCGTCGTGGTCGACGCGAAAGCGCTCTCCGGCCTCGAATCGGAATTCCACGCCCGCTTCGATCGTCACGGGAGCTCCAGTGGCTATTCCGTCGCTCGAAAAGGGAACGTTGATAGCTGTGATCACGCTGTCGGTCTCGATGGTTCCGGAGCGAAGGTGGACCATATCGGTTTCATTTCCGGTATAATCCGATGTTCCGGTGAGTTGATCGAGATGATTCGGATGTAGGTTTGCCGGTCGATCGTTTCCGGTGAGAGTGTTGTTTTCGAATTCCAGAAAATCGCTATTGGAGTGGGCGTGAATT
>SKPJ01000253.1 GCA_007119595.1 Myxococcales bacterium | reverse complement strand
GCTGCGGCGCAAATATCATACGCCATCGCTTTATGGCTGCACAACCGGCTCTACGATACGCTTTCGGTTGGCCGTGGTCAATTTCGCCATTTACTTCGCACACCATACCTGGTTGACCAAAAGCTACAACATTTTTTGGCAACCGGTGCGACATGATCGGCCTTGGACTTTGCGTTGATCAAATCTTTGGCCATGGCGATATAGCTGCTTGCAAGGCAAAAAAAATTCCCGACGCAGACCATCGCGGTGTGGAATTCGTCCAACCACGAGGAAATCGACGGGAAACAATTAAAAAAGGCGGCGACCGGATTCGAACCGGTGAATCAGGGCTTTGCAGGCCCGTGCCTTACCACTTGGCTACGCCGCCAAATCGGTGGACCGACTAACATGGGCCTTGGGGGCTGTCAACTATATCTCATTATCGGTGCACCGCTGTCGATCCATTGCGCCAAATCTTCTGGTGGCAAGCGTTGGTTTCGGTCGTTCTGTTGGCGTTGACCGGATACGTCGCCGACGGCAAGATGGCCTCGCCGCAAACCTGAAGCAGCAGTATTTTGACGACCCCGGGAGTACAGTGATGGGCTGGATTATTGCCGCATTGATGACTGCGATCACCTTTGTCGTCGTCGCCGTGTTGTGGCGCCGTCACCAGCGTGAGGTCCGGCATCTGAGGTCATCTCACGAGATCACGGTTCGCGAGATCGACGATGAGCATCGCCGTCGTCTCGAACGACTCGATCGAGAACATGATCAAGAGCTTCGATGGGCCCACCACCCCCTGGCTCGTGAACTCTTCCCGGCCCTGGACAGCCTCGACGAAGCACTGGCAATCCTGGAGGAGCCGGATTCGCTGTCCACGGAGGACCTCGAAGAGGGCCTGCTCATGGCCCGGAAGGCACTCGATACGGCATTGGAGCGTCACGGTATCGTTGCCGTGGCCCCCACCCCGGATGATCCATTCGATCCCGAGGTTCATGAAGCAATCGCTCGCCACGAGGACAAACAGTCGGAACCGAATACGATTGGCCGACTCTTTCGACGGGGGTACCGCCAAGATAACCGCGTTCTCCGCCCTGCCCTTGTGGAAGTTAACGTTGCGCCACGTCAGGACGTGGATCCGTCGGTGGAATCCGATCCCTGCGATGATGAGGAGTCTGTGGGCAGATCGGAAGAATCCGAAGAATCACCGCCGGACCCCTCCAGCGGAAGAGTGGAACCCAAGGGGTAGGTATCCTGGGCATCTCTGTTCGCCTGCCGTTGTTCTTCCGGTTTTGGTTGCTCCGGATCATCGTCGCTTCCGGTCGGAAAAGCACCGGTCGACAGGTTCGACTCGGTATCTCTTCCCAATACATCAACAGCCACCATTTCATACGACGTCTTGGCCGCTCCCTGTGCAGGTCCGATGGCGACGACCCGGTTGTACAATTCTACGGCGACGGCGAGTGCATCTCGAATGAATCGCTCTATCTCCGTGGGCCCCATGCTCCTATCGACGAAGATATAAAGCGAGTGGTCTCCCAATTTGACGCCATCTGCCTTCGATCCGAGGGTGACGAGTTTACGGCGCACCGATGGCGCCAGAATATCGCGCACCCGTTCGTCCTGGTCCTGGCGGCAATACACGTTGTATCGCTCCTCAAAGCGCCGGTCTCCCACTTCGATCGACTCCATTTTCCACAACTGCTCCAGACCTCGACGTCGCCTCGCCAGAAGCCGAAACTCCTGGCGCAACGGGCGTGGAAAATAAACGGAGAGCCGAAAAAAATCATAACTCGATTTGTCCCACAACTCAGCGCGAATATCGAATCCGTTGACCTTCCCCCGGATCCCGAAGACATCGGCATGAAATAACTGCGACTGCCAGACCGTCTCCAACCCGATCCGCTCCGCACTTCTGCGCAACTCCTCAGCCACTTCGGCGCGCATTTCATCGCGGCGGCGTCGTCGCAACAGCCACCCGGCCACAACCCCCAGTCCAACGAGCACCGTCAAAAGCCCCCCCAAGACCAACCAGCTCCATATCCCGGGCAATTCAATATTCATAGACCTCGCCTCGTTGCCTCCAGAACTCCACTTCTCGGGCCCTGCCTGTCCGTACCTGCAGACGGGCGTGAGCCCATCGCCTTCGGCTCTTGCTTGCGAACCAGCAAGACGAATCTGACCGTATTACCTCTTCGCTGCGGTGGTGCTGCCACAGCTTCGGTCGCGCCCCTTGGCAGGTTTCGCCCTGCTGTTCCGGTCCTTCGTCCGACGGAAATGGCTCCCCCCTGTAGACCTTTTTGATTGTCTCACACATATACGTTCGCTACATTTAGGGAGAATATTTTCACCGGAATTCTGGCTCCATGGATAGCATGAATGATGCGATATTTCGTTTCCCTTTCGCTGCTGGTGATTGCATTCGCATTTTCATTGGGCGGCTGTGACGAGGGGTTCATCCCAACCCTCGACGATCCGGTCGACGATCCCGTCGACGACCCCGACGACGATCCCGACGAAGTCATGGTAGTTCCCGTCGAGGTTCGTACCGATGTCGATTCGCAGCCCGTTCGCCTCGACATCGGCGAGACCCACCATGCGGCGGTTCCCGATCGCCAGGCGCTGTTGGTCGTACACAAGGGGTTGTTGTCGATGGATGGAGAACGGGATGTCGAAATCGACCAGGTCTTCGACGCCGAGGTCTATGCCGGCCCGGACGACGAAGTCGGCGATCCCCATTGGATTACCCGTGCGCGAGTCCTCGATGAAGGCGGTGAACCACTTTGGACTCGCCGCGTCAACAGCCTGTATCAACTCCTCGAATTTCTCGGTGTCATCATCGACGATCAAATCCCTATCAGTGTCTCCGTGGAAGCCGTCCATCGTCTAGCGAAGGAAGAATATCCCGAATTGATCCGCTTTGCCATCAAGGTGCCAACGAGGCTCGAGGGTGCTGAGACCTATGTGCTCGAGATCGCCGACGACGATGGTAATTTTAGCGAACTGGCTTCCTTTCCGATCTCCGAACTCGAAGAACTCGCCGAAGCACCAGCACCGGATTTCGAATACGAAATCGAAACCCTGGTCGACGCCGGCTCACCTCACGACCACCTCAACGTAGCGATCCTCGGTGACGGGTATACCGAAGCGGAGCGCCACCTTTTTGAGGGCGATGCACAGGCCGTCGCCGATCGACTTCTCAGCACGTCGCCGATCAGTGAACACGCCGACATCTTCAACATCAAAACCGTCTGGACCCCCGGTGCCGAATCGGGCGCCGGATACGACTGCAATTATGCCGGTGCTCCCAGTGACTGCGAGCACCGGTTTCGGGACAACGTCTATGATACCACTTTCGTCATCCCCGCCCTGGGTGATCTTTTCGGGCTCGACGTCAGCAGTTTCAGCGATCGCGTCGCGATGCCGCTGGATCTATCGAGGATCTACGAGGTCGCATCTCTTGCCCATTACGATGAGATTATCCTCGTGGTCAATTCCCCGAAGCGATCCGGCTTTGCCGGGCTCTACGTTGCCGTCGTCACCAACTTCGACGACCGGGCGTCCTTTCCCGATGTTGCGGTTCACGAAGTCGGCCACACCCTCGGGCTGCTAGGCGACGAATACAATATCGGAATCGATACCTGTTATTACAATGAACCGACGATTCCCCTGCCGGCCAATATCAGTGATTTCAACGACGACACCGTGCGCTGGAGTGAGTGGGTCGAGGAACAGACACCCCTGCCGACCCCGTCTACCGACGAATACAGCGATACGGTCGGAGCCTTCGAGGGGGCATATAACTGCGACTTTCTGGTGCGTCCGGAGCGAAATTGCATGATGCGTTCCTCGGGACACGACTTCTGCGCGGTCTGCGCCGAGCACATGGTGCGCCGTTTTTACGCCATGGTCGATCCCGCACCGCTCGTACCTTCTACCGTATTTCTCGGTGATTCCGGAGAGGTCGAATTGACGGTACCCACGCGAGATGACGGCGATCGCTATGAGGTAATCTGGACCGCCGATGATACTCCACTGGATACCAATGACGCGACGCTGCAACTGGACGCTGAGGAACTCCCCGCTGATGGCTGGCTCAACGTCGAAGCGATTGTCCGCAATCAAAGTGGCTTTCTACACTCCTCCGACGACGCAGTGACCAGCCAATTTCAATTCCAACTCAGAAGGGAAACCGAACGGTAAAACAGGTTCCCTCACCGACCGTGGAATCCACGGTTATCTCGCCTCCGTGCTGCTCTACAAGCCGGCGAACCAACGCCAACCCCAGTCCCGCGCCCTCCCCTTCCGGAGAGGCGGAATAAAAGGGCTCGAAAATTCTCGCCTGAATTTCATCGGGAATCCCCCGGGCCGTATCCTCGATATCGACTTCGATACAATCACCGGATTGTCGGGATCGCACGGTGATCGTCCCCCCCTCCTCGGGCATCGCACGGGCGGCATTGAGGACCAGGTTTCCGAAGACCTGCTTCAATCCACCGAGATGAGCATTGATCACCGGCTCCGGGGCCTTTAACTCCCACACCAATTCCACTTCATGGTCCTGCAGTGTCCGTTGATTCAATCGGGCCGTGGCGCGCAGCGTATCATGCAGATTGGTCGGCGCTCGCTCGAGCTCGTCGGCCTCCGCGAGATTGAGCAGATCTCGAACGAAGCGATCAATTCTCTCCACCCCGTCAATGATGCGCTGCAAGCGTTCCCCGTCATCCTGTTCGAAGAATTGGCCATGGTACTTCGTCTTTAGGTACGCCGCGTAGTTGAGGATGCTGGTCAGGGGATTCTTCAATTCATGGGCCACGCCGGTAGCCAATTCGCCGAGGCTCATCAATTCCTCGGCACGGGCCAGTTTTTTCTGCAATTCCGTAAATGATGCCTCCGTCGGCTGAGCCACCATCAAGAAGCCACGTCCGCCGTCGCTTTCTTCCTTTCGCAGCGGCCGAATCCGCACCCGGGCGGTGCTCTCTCCGCCGGGGAGACATCCCGGCGCAAGACGAGCCACCTGCTCCTCTGGCGGATTGCCCGCCAGCGCCTCCGACGCCGCTATTCTCAGCAGAGCGCGGTCGTCGTCGACGAATAGTTCCAATAGATCTCGATCGCTCTCGTTGGCCCCCAATTCACCGAGAAGTCGATTCAGTGCAGCATTGGCGAGCCGAATTCGGCGCCGGCCATCGCAGATGGCGACCAGGGCATCGAGCTCGTCCAATACAGGCGCCACCATGGCCGTCGGCGCCGCCTCCAGGATCACTCGATACCGATCCCCTTCGATAGGCGACAGACTCATCGATGCTCGCTGCAATTCGGCACCATCGACATCGACGTCGGCCAAAAAATACTCCTTGATGTGGCTCGTGGTATCGATTCGCACCTGGGAGAAGGTCTCTCGATCCGCCAGGGCGAATCGAGGAAGCGAATCTCCCTCTTCGACCCCCAAAAATCGCCGGGCCGTGGCATTGAGAAACAACACCTGCCCCTCGGCACCGCAAACTGCGATCGGTTGCGGAACCGCCTGTAATACGGAGGCGTAGTCGATGGCTGTACCGTCATATTTGCCCATCGTGTTCTCCTTCCCCATCATCATCCTTTTCAATTCGCGGCATTTCGGAGGTCCTGGTCGCCAGCTTTTCTTCTTCGCAATGGCTCGCTTCTTCGAGGTCTACGATCTGTTCGCCGCCGGCATACTCTCGTGTGCGATATCGGGTCACACGCCCGATTTTTCGAACCACCTGGGAGATCTGCGACGCATCGTCGTGAATCGTCGATACCACCCGATGCATCTCGTCATCCTCATCGTATTGCTGCCGAAGATACTCCACGTACCCCAGCAAACTGGTCAGTGGTTGATTAAGCCGATGCGCAGCAGCGCCGGCCACCTCGGCGATCACCGCCTGGCGCTGGGTCTCTTCGAGGGCTTCCATTGCCTCGTGGAGGCGCTCCTCCATTTTCATTTGCTCGCGCAGATCGGTAAAAATGCCGACCGTGGCGATCTCGCGATCCGATTCATAGACCAGCGCTGCCGATATCTCGACGGGAATGAGTTCGCCATCGGTGCGGACGACGACCTCTCTGAGCGATTGGATCAAGCCATGGCCGCCGTGCTCCTGCGAACGCATCAGTTGCATGATCCGTTCGGCCCCTCCCGGCGGATATAAGCGGCGCACATTCATGCCCAACACCTCGCTTTTGGACCAGCCCAAAACATCTTCGGCCGCCGGATTGAATAAGACGATCTCTCCACTGCGCCGGGCGGCGACAATGGCGTTGGGGCTGGCCTCGATGACGCGCGTCAAAAAATCGAATGTCCGCAGCTCCGATAGACCATCGATGGAAGAGATCTTCGGTGCTTGTCCGTCTTTCCCATCATTTCGCCGCTGTCTCGAGCGCTGCCAGCGCACCCGCCTGGGCAGCTCCTCTTCCAGCTTTGAGATCTCGACGGCGTCGGCAACCCCCTCCACCATCACCTCGTCGACGTCGACCACATCCTCCGACCCGTACAGCACAATCAGCGGCACATTCGCTACATCGGCCAAATCCCGCCGGATGACGAGGAGCTCTCCGGGATCGATCGTATTCTTCGCCAGACCCAAAATGATCAACTCCGGGTTTTGACGGTGCGAATGGATGACCGCTCTGCGGGCGTCGGAAAAACACTCGACCGACTCGAACTCGTCTTCCACCGCTTTCCGCACCCGGTCGGAGACCTCATCTCGGGGCTCGACGATCCAAAGCAGCTCTTCTTCGATTTCACCTTCACCCCCCTGGTTCATGGGTCCTCCTCTGGAGGCGCCTCCAATGGATCGGACACCTGCCCAATAATATTATTGTAGGCCGCCGTAGTGCAGCACAGGGATAATTTATCCATACCGATGGCTCGATGATCGCTTCGTCGAGTATGACGGGGGAATCCAAAAAGTCCAAAGACAGTAACAACCCGGTCAGATTCGGTGAAACACCATTTAGAGGGCATCCGGAGTCTCCCGGTTCGAGTAGTGGTGAGAAAATTTCGATGAAGTTCGTATTCTCGAGATTGGCCGCCATCTGCGAAAGTCGGCGTTTCCTGATGCCCTCCATTTATGCACACATTTCTTCGAGCATCGTCTCAGCGATACGCAGCCCATCGATCGCGGCGCTGACGATGCCTCCGCCGTAGCCGGCGCCTTCGCCGGCCGGATACAGACCATGAACCGAAGTGGACTCCAATGTCGTATCGTCGCGTAAAATCCGAACCGGGGCGCTCGTGCGCGTCTCCACCCCGATGAGAAGTGCATCGTCATTGACGAAACCGGGCATGCGTTGCTCAAAATCGCGGAGTGCACGCTGCAGCGATTCCACCACGAATGAGGGGTAGCAACTGCGCAGATCGGACTCCACAATTCCCGGTTTGTAGGTCGTCTCTCGAACGCTCGTGCTGGCTCGTCCAGCCTGAAAATCGGTCAATCGCTGTGCGGGAGCGATGAATCCGCCGCCGCCGAGTTCAAATGCACGTCGTTCGGCTTCGTGTTGAAAGGCCATCCCTGCCAACACCCCGCGTTCTGCCTCGTGGTCCGGCTCAACGCCGTAGGCTCCAAAATCGGCGGGCCGCACAGTCACGACCAGCGCCGAATTGGCGAAATGACCACGCCGATTGGCATGACTCATCCCATTTACACAGATCCCCTGTGGCAATGTATGAGACGGCACCACCTGCCCACCGGGACACATGCAAAAACTATAGATGCCCCGGTGGTTTTGCCCTTCTCCGTAGTTGGCCGCAAGGCGATACTCCGAAGACGGAAGCCCCTCTTCATCTGCATATTTGCCGTATTGAATGTCGTCAATGAGCGCCTGACGGTGCTCGACCCGAAAGCCCACGGCGAAGGCCTTGGGCTCCATGGCTACACCCAATTGTGCTAGATGGCGGTACATCTCGCGCGCTGAATGGCCGACCGCCAGAACCACCCGATCCGCATCGATGATCTCTCCGTCGTCCAGTTCAACCCCTGCGATGCGTCGACTGCCCTTGTCGTCGACCAGGACCAGGCGCTCGACGAAGGCCCCAAAACGCACCGTGCATCCCGCATCTGTCAGCCGGGCTCGAAAGGCCTTGCAGAGCCGGACCAATCGGTCCGTTCCCAGATGAGGCTTTCCCTTGATCAGGATTTCCTCGGGGCCGCCCAAATCGACGATGGTCTCCAGCACGTGGCGTCGGCGCACATCCTTGACTCGCGTGTACAATTTGCCATCGGACCAGGTGCCAGCGCCCCCTTCACCAAAACAGATATTGCTATTCGGTTTCAGCTCGCCTCGATGCATCAACCCCGACACATCGCGGCCACGAATCTCGACGGGCTGGCCGCGATCGATGAGGATGGTCTCAACCCCACTTTCGGCGAGTCTGTGGGCACAGAACAAACCGCTGGGCCCGGCGCCGATCACGACCACCCGCTCCTGCGTATCGGGCGCATAAGACCTCGGTGGTCGCGGCGGTTTCGGGCTCTGGCGTACACCTCCGGGAAGGGAATCCGGAACGGCATCAGCGTCGACTCGAGCGTCGACATTGAATACCCGCACCGGGCGGCCCCGAGCGTCGATGCTGACGCGCACCACGGCGACATCTTCCACGGCATCGTCGGGCGCACCGAGTCGTTGTGCGACCTGGTGAACGAGCACCGTTTCCGGGGACTGCATATCGAGGCGCAATCCGTCGATGCGCAGTTGTCGTCGCCCTGAATTGCTGCTCACGTCACTCCTCAACCGGGGGAAGCAGTCCTTTGGCTCCCATTTTGTAGGCCATCTGACGCCCTCGCTGCAGTAATTTCGGTCCCCTCTCCTTCATCTGCAGGGTGATCATCAGATCTCCGAGAGCCATCAACACCTCGGCCCGATCACCGACGAACCCTTCTCCTCGGGAAAAGACGTCAACCGCGGCGTCGATTTTCTCTATGGCATCCTCTTGTGCTTGTTGCCGCGACAATACCAGGCTTCCAAGCAATACGGCGGCCTTGTGTTCATAGCTCTTATGCCCCAGCAGTCGAGCGAAATAAAAGGCCTCTCTCGCCCGCTGTGTGGCCTGCGTTGAGCTGCCGAGGTCGGTCAGAGTCCACGCCAATTGAAAGAGTGTCTCGATCCACATATGGGGAGCACTCCCGCCCGCCAAAAGGGTCAAGGCATCGACGAGTAGGTCTTGGGCTTCTACCGGACGATCTAGACGGCGAAGATCGCGTCCATAGCGCATCATCAAGATGCCCTGTCGATCGGAATCATCGACCCAATCGATGAGGCGCCGTGCACGGCGATACTGGCCGAGCCCCTCCTCAGCCTCACCGCGAAGAATATCGACATTGGCCTTCAGCGACAGCACATCCACCAATCGGTGTGGCAACGAATTGCCGCCGACATCAGCCTCGACGAGGCATCGGTTCAAAATGCCCGCCGCATCGTCCAATGAACCGTCGATAACCTCGAGTTGGGCCCGCACTACCTCAACCTCTACACCACCGGCGAGTTCGGTGATATCAGTGCGCACCTTTTCCACAAAATCTCGCGCCATCTCCACATCGCCGACACTTATGCCGATATGAGCGGCGTCGACACAAACCCGGTATTGCAGCCAGCTACGTTGGGATTTCTCCGCAAACTGCACCGCTTTATGGAGCGACTCCTGGCATTTTTGCGGTTCATAACCCGCTAGATAACAACGGGCCAGCTTGAGATGGAGCATCGCCTGCGCCTCGACCTCCGTCGCACCTTCGATGGCGTCGGTGTAGTGAGCGCGGGCGGCTCGTTGCTCTCCGCGATCAACGGCGCTGTCACCGGCGATCTCAAAATAGGGGGCGGCGCCCTTTTTTCGCCCCCCTTGCTCCAGGTGTGTTGCGGCCTCCAGTGCGCTGCCCTGTCCTTGTCGCCAATCGCGAACCACCTCCTCGCCGATACGGCGATGAAGCGCCCGACGCCACTGGGGACTCGTCATATCCGAGACCGCCGATGCCAACTTGTGATGAATCACTCCGACATAACGCCCCGTCGGTGTCAATTCCATGGTCACCAGGTGGCGCCACTGCACCCGGCGCAGCGTTCGATCGGCCTCCCGCGGCGAGCAGCCTCCGCGCTCCAATAATCGGCGCGCACTCTCCCAGGCCAATTTTCGATCAATAAGCGCCAGTAATTCCAGACACTCCCGACCGGACGCTCCCACCGCCGTGATACGCCGACGCAATGACTCGCCGAAGGTCGCCGGCACCCCGGACGCCTCGATATCACTGCTGCGAGCCTTCCAGGTCTGTGCTGATTCACGCCACAACATTCCGGCATCGATCAGGTAGCGACACAACTCCTCGATATAGGCCGGCCGGCCCTCGGCTGCTTTATCAACCGAATCCAACCACGCATCACTCAATTCCTCGAGGCCCAACTGATCGTGAAAGAAGGCCTCCACATCGCCCCGTCCCACGCCTTCGATGGGCAATACCTGTACCCCATCCTTTCGCGAAAATCGGCGATACAACTCTCCTCGGGCCGTGGTGGCGACGATCGCCGGACGTTCACCATCTTTTAGCGCATCGAACCACTGACCCAGCATCTGCAGGGAATCCTCGTCGGCGCCGTCGATATCATCGATGAAGAATACCACCTGCTGAGGTTTCAACATCGATAATGAGTGTTGTAGAGCATCTCGAATCCACGACGGATTGATAAAATGCGCCGTTGCCTCGTCGTCCCGTTCGCCCAACTGGGTCAACACCTTGCGCACCGACAGCGGTGGCCAATACTTCTCCACGGCAACCACGCCCTGGCTGCTCGCCAAAGCGATCAGTTGCTCCAGCATCTCCGTGACCAGCGAATAGGAGCCATCGAGTTCGTCAGCTTGGTGGGTTAATACCTGATGGCCACTCAACTTCGCCGATGCCTGTACATCCTGCAGAAGGCGACTCTTTCCAACGCCTTCGTCGCCGCGAATCAAATACAACTGGCCTTGCGATGGCTCTTTGGCCATCGAAAGCCACTCCAAGAGCAGATCATCTTCGTCGATGCGGCGCGACAAAATACCCCGCTCGAAGAATCCGCGGATCACCGGCGCCGCCGAGACGTCCAAGGAGTTGGCCATCTGTCCAACCGAGCGCTTCTCCAACGCTCCGGCATCGGCGGCCAGCGCCTGCAGAGCCTCGCCGGCGTCGGCATAGTCCACGTCCGACAATTGGCGCAGCAGGGCCATCGTAAAACGGCTCAGCGCCAGTGGCACTTCCTCATTGAGTCGATGCGGTTCGGGCGGTCGAAAATCCTCTTCCGTCGGTGGCGGATCTTTTTTACTCCGCGGCCCAAAGGGCAACACTCCGCACAGGGCGTAGTACAGCGTAACCCCCAGGCTATACAGATCGGAGCGCTTCTCGGCCTTGTCGCCGCGAATGATTTCGGGCGCCATATAGGAGCGAGTTCCACCGCGGAGGGTATCTCGCTTGGGATTCATGCTCGACAGGCCGAAATCCACGAGCTTGACCATGGGACGCGCGGAGGCATCGTCGAGCCACAGCAGCATGACGTTGGCCGGCTTGATGTCGCGGTGAATCATCCCCATGGCGTGCAGATACGACAATCCCTGCAGAATCTGCAGTGTGGGATCGATGAGGGCTTGCGGCTCCAACAGGGCCCGTGCGTCCTGGAGACTGAACCCGTCGATATACTCCTCGGCGAGAAAGATTCCTCCGTCGGGAAGGCTTCCATAATCGTAGACCCGCACCAAATTGGGATGATTGAGCTTTGATAAAATCTCAAATTCCCGGCGCAGCATCTTTCCCTGTACCGTCTCACACGCTTCGGCGCTGAGTACTTTTAGGGCCACTTCTCGATCGCCGAAACGCATGTCCTCCGCCAAGTATACCGAGCCTCCGGCGCCCCGGCCCAGTGGCTTTTTATAGGCGTAGCGACCGGCGAAGACCTTCGTCGACTTTCGTCCCCCTTTCTTCTTTCTCTTCGACCCGTTGCTCATGAGTAGCCGTCGCACCCTCTTGAAAATTGGATTTACACCATGCCACGGGCGGCTCGCTTCCTCAATACCGGGCATGATCCATCCCTACAATACAGGTTCCCCCCTTTTTCAGTACACGTGAAACACCTTCGGCACCGACGGATTCGCTGTCTCAAACACAAGCGCTCGAGCCAATCCGGTTTTTTTGAGAAAATTCTTTCGGTGCGATGAAAAATAACGGATACTTATCAATGGCTTGTCAACGCAATGCGGTCTGGACTGAAAATGGATGGAAATTCGCCTTATGGGCCGCTGTGTTATATTTGGTGAAGTCTATTTTGTGGATGGTGTATGAAGATTCTTGGCCTGCTCGTCGTCAAATAAACCCGGTGGAAACATCGGAGTAATGAGACGGGTAGTTCTCAATGTCGATCACGATATTTTATTTCACGTGAGTCATCGCCATGCTTGTGATCACACGTCCCCGCCCCTGGTGGTCACTATTTTTAGTGAGTGTTGTCACCGCCACGTCCACCCTCGCGTTCGTCACCTACGACGAATTGGAGACATCTGAGCGCCAGGCTCGCTATCTCGCCGATGAGGCAAGCCGCTACTTCTTCTGGCTTGGCAACGGCCAAAAGACCCAGCGCATCGATGCTCCAGACGGCCCACTCGACCAACAACGCGGCTATACCGACATTCCCCGGTGGATCGACGGTCTTCAAAACCGGGGCTACGAAGTCACCTGGCAAGCCGGCGTATCCCAGCGCAAAGCCGCTGCGGTGGAGGCCGGCATATTTCCCATCTACGATACGTCCCCCCAGGCCGGGCTTACCGTATTGGGAGATGATGGTTCGATTCTCCATCGACACCGCACTCCAACGCAGATCTTCGAGGAGTTTGAACAACTCCCGGACTTGATGGTCGATACCCTGTTATTTATCGAGAATCGAGAATTGTTGGAACCGGGCTACGACTACCGAAACCCCGCCGTGGAGTGGCGGCGATTCGCCTACGCTACGACCGCTCTTGCCGGTCGAAAGGCCGGGACTACCGACGAGCATTTCGGGGGCAGCACATTGGCCACCCAACTCGAGAAATTTCGCCACTCCTCGAGCGGAATTACTGACGATGAATACGAAAAAGCCCGTCAGATGTTTACGGCCTCTCTGCGCGCCTATCGGTGGGGTCCGGAGACCACCGAACATCAGCGATCGATCGTTCTCGACTATATCAACGCCGTGCCCCTATCGGCCTCCCCCGGATACGGAGAAGTTCAGGGGCTACCCGACGGCCTGCGCGTCTGGTTTGGAGCGGACCCCCAGACGGTGGTCTACAGCCTGGAGCGCCTTCAGGGCCCCGCCCTGTACAGCGCCGGCCCCGCCGCGCCCAGCGGCGACGTCCACCTCGCAGATGCTCGCGCATTTCGAATGGTCCTGAGCCTCTTTTTGGCTCATCGGCGCCCCTCTCATTATCTCATCGAAGAACCGGAAGCACTCTATGATCTCACCGACGCCTATGCCCGGATTCTGGCAAGAGAAAAGGTGATAAGCCCCCAACTCAGGGATGCCGTATTGGCCGCTGATGCGCCCGTATTGCCTCGAGCACCGGCCCAAACACGGCCTGATTTTACGCAACAAAAGGCCCTCGACGCCGTGCGAAATTCCCTGGTCGACGCCCTCGACGTCTCCGACTTTTACGCCCTCGACAGGCTGGACCTCGACGTTCAGAGCACCATCGACGGAAAAGCTCAGCGACAGGTGGATGAAAAACTAAGTCAAGTCACCGACCCCGACTTTATTGAGGAATATGGGCTATATGGTCATCGCCTCCTGCGGCGCAGCGATCCCCTCGACGAACTGACCGTCAGTTTCACCCTCTTTGAGCGCACCGAGCAGGGCAATGCCCTGCGAATCCTCGCCGACAACCACGATCAACCCCTGAATATCAACGAACACGTCAAACTCGATCTGGGGTCGACGGCCAAGCTGCGCACCCTCATCACCTATCTGGAGATCATCGCCGCCCTGCACCGGGAGTTGCACTCCAAATCAGCCTCCGAGTTGGCCCAAATCGCACAGAGCACCCCCGATGCACTGCGGCGATGGACAGCACAGCGCCTTCGTGCTGAGCCGGAGCGCTCCTTGGCCGATATTCTGGAGGATGCAATGGACAAGCACTATTCGGCGAGTCCCAACACCACCTTTTTTACCGGCGGTGGCCAGCATCGATTCTCCAATTTTGAAAATCGCCGCAACCATACCCAATCGGTGCGCGAGGCCTTTCGCCACTCCGTCAATTTGGTCTTCGTGCGAATGATGCGCGACATCGTCAACCACTATATCTGGCTGAATCCGGAGCGCCGTGAAAAGATTCTGGGCCCAGAGGATTCCGAAGAGCGCGACTATATGCTGTCTCGCTTCGCCGAACGGGAGGGAATCGAGTTTCAGGGCGACTTTTTTACGCGTTATGCCGGACTCGGCCCGCAGGATATCCAAGATGCCCTCGTCGACGCTCGCACTTTGGGCCCTCGAAGTCTGGCCCTCGTGGCCATGAGTTTCCCCGACCAGACCCAGCAGGGCTTGCGAGACTTTTTAACCCGTCACGGTTCGTCACCGCCGAGCGATGCCCAGATCGAGCGCTGGTGGAACGACTATCACCGCGACTCCCTCAATTGGCAGGATCGAGGATATCTGAGTCGGATTCACCCCCTGGAGTTGTGGACCGCCGCCTGGCTTTACGAGCATCCCCACTCGACGTGGAGTGAAACAATCGTGGCCTCTCGCGAGGTCCGCCAGCAGGTCTATCAGTGGCTTTTTCGCACCAACTATAGAAATCGCCAGAACATTCGCCTCCGTACCTTGTTGGAGGCCGAAGCCTTTGATCAAATCCATCATTCCTGGCGCCGCCTGGGCTATCCCTTCAACGACCTCGTTCCCTCGCTTGGAACGAGCATCGGCTCCAGCGCTGATCGGCCCATTGCACTCGCCGAATTGGTCGGGATCATCGCCAACGATGGCGTCCGCATGCCCAATACCCGCGTCGATGCCCTCATCGCCGCATCTCAAACTCCCTATGAAGTCCGATTCCAGCGTCAACCCGCCGAGGGAGAGCAAGTCCTCCCCGTAGAGGTTGCTCAGACGGTTCGCCGAGCCCTGGTCGATGTCGTCGAATCCGGCACCGCTCGAAGGATCTCCAATAAGCTAACGGACTCCGACGATCGCCCGATCGTCGTGGGCGGAAAGACCGGGACTGGTGACCACGAGCACAAGACCTTTGATGGTCTGCGTGTGACCTCGTCGCGCCCCGTTCATCGCACGGCGACGTTCGTATTTCTGCTCGACGAAGATTTCTTCGGCACACTCACCGTCTTCGTCTCCGGCGAACCATCCGGCGATTTTCGCTTCACCAGCGCCCTTCCAACGCGCCTTTTGGAGACCCTATATCCCTCGTTCCAACATCTTATCGATGCTCGCCGAAAGAAATCACCACACCTGGCCAGTGCGTTGATGGCCACCGACCCAGGGGCTCCACTGGCGGTCACCGCTGCGGGCGGGACTCCCGAACAAATCGAGAACGCCGTGCAGCGGCTCCAATCTGCCACTGCACATCAGCCCTCCACATCAGTGGCGAGAATGCACGACTGGGACTCCATCATCGAGCCCGACCCGAGCCCTGCTGCCGCCGCCCCGGGAGGCAGTCACGAGCTGGACCAGCCCCGACTGGACTGGGATGAACTGGTACAACCCTCCGAAACGGGACCAGGAACCTCGTCGGACGATTCCGACTTGTCCGCCTGATATGGGTGTGGGCCGAACCTGAGAATCCGGTTTCTCAGCTGGAATCACCTAAATCGAGGGTAGTATTCAATACGGGACCTGCGTTATGAATCACATTCGCCCCAGTCGCGATGGTGCGACTGTTGTTTCAGGCTACGCAGGCCCACCTACCTATGAAGTATACGCTACAGCTTTACTCAAGCATTGCTTTAGCAGTCACCGTCATCTTCCTGGCCCCGTCGACCGTCGAGGCCGGCCCTTGGACGAAAAGCACCGGCCAATATTACGTCAAAGTCGGTCAGAGTTTGTATCAGGCCTCGGGCTATCGCGACGGCGACGGTGAGTTCATCGATGGTATCGATTATATGAATACCACGACCTTTAGTTACGCCGAGGTGGGAGTGTGGGAGGATTTACACCTCCAGCTTTATCTTCCCATGACCTATGCGCGCTCCAGTACCGAATTTGACACGGTTTCCGATCTCGGGCTTGGAGATGCGTTCTTTTCCGTCCAGGCTTCACCTCTCGATCTGACGATGCCCACTTCGGTTCGGTTGGAGGTCAAATTACCGCTGTACGCCAGACCCGATCCCCCACACGCTCCTGCTCGGGGAGATCAACAAGTCGATCTGGCATTGTGGCTGTCCGCCGGAGGAGCGCTTAGCGATATATCGCTGTATTTTTACGCCGATGTGGGCTACCGGCACCGAACCCAGCGCACGCTGCGTGAGGACCAGATCATTCCCCCGGACTATTCCGATGCGTTCGTCTATCTCGCTCAGGTGGGCTATACCGTCGCCGACACATTTGACGTCAGCCTGACGTCGTCGGCTATTCTTCCCCTCGAGCGCCAGGGTTTCGATGAGACCTATATCACCGTTGGCCCCTCCGTATTTTTTCCGATCTCCGATCTCATCGCAATTGAGGTGGACGGCTATCTTACCCCCTACGCCCGAAGCTCCGCCGCAGGCTGGGCCGTCGGTGCCGGGATTTCATTTCGCGGTGATTAACTTTGCTGGCTGCAATCAGGCACCGGCGAAGGGTTTAATTCTGAAGAAACTCGATCGCCTCCTCGAGCATTCGGTCGCGCTCATCGTCGATATCGCGGTCACCGTTTATTGAATAGCGATGCGGTGTGATTCCAATACGCTCGTAGGAGCGCCCCAGAGGACAACGCGTATCCTGGACCGATACGGTGTGCATCCATCCATTGGGTAATTCACGGGGCAAAAACATCGCCAGTCCTCCACCGGTTTGCGTACCCATATGCACCACGTGATCGAATTGACGCAGGGCCAGCGTCAACCACTCGGCGGCGCTAAACGTATTGCGGTTGGTCAAGACGACGACGGGAGCGACGTAGGGATCGTCGGTGGCCGATTCGACATGCCAGGTGCGCGGTGCTGAAAAGTCATCATGCGCTGGCCCGTTTCGACTTCGGGTCACCAAAAAGGAGCGCCGTTCGTTCGCGAAACGGCTGCCTACGAATTTGGCATTCGATGCGCGCCCCCCACCGTTGTTGCGAAGATCGATGATCATCCCCGGGGCATCCCGCAGAGCATCGATCGCCTCATCGATGTCTTCGATCCATCCCCGGGCATCGAGCCCAAATCCCTCTCCTCCGGACAAAGTGCTGAGACGGATATACCCTAGCCCCCGACCGACGCGCCCATAGACGATATTGCCCTTTCCCGTTTCCTTGGATACTCCCAGGTATTGTTGTTCGACGAGCTGAGCATCGAAGGTGCGCCGCGCCGATCGAATCTCCCGGTTGCTCACCGCCCGGCGCTCATCGCCGACCAGATAGACGTGTCCATCCTCCAGCTGCAACAGCATCTCGCCGAGGATCTCGAAGAGTTGCTCGTCGGTGGTGTGGGGACCGATCTGTGGTGCGTACTTGTCGTATACACCATCCCAATCGATGTCCTTGAGGCCGAAGTGAGCGTAGTGGCGATCGTAGGCCTCCCAGAAGGCATCGAAAACTGCCTCTGGATCCGATGAAGGATCGGGTCCCACGAATGCCTGGCCACAACCGGCCCACAGCCATACCGCTACGAGCCACCACCAACGTCGTCTCATCCGCTTCCCCCTCAATCACTGTACGGCGGCTGGACTTAGTAAAATCGAAGCTGAATGCCGCTGACCACCCGCTGGCTGAATGCCCGCGTCGACACATCTGCCTCATACACCAGAGTTCCGACTCGGTACTGAGCCCACAGCCCCCATCGATCGTTTAGATTCCACTGTACGGAGGTCTCGGCCTGGACCATGCGCAATCGGTGCAAGCTGGTCCACTCCCCATATCGAAAGACGTTTCGCCGCGATTCCACAAGGGCCAATCGCTCGTCACCGCGTATTGAGTAGCTCGGCCGCATCATCCGGCCCGCCAGCGCCAAGCTGGTCGCCATCCGCCAGGACCACCGCTGACCGAGGTACTCAAGAGCCATGCGCGCATCACTGGTGACCACGGCATCCCAGGTCTCCACGGAGCCGATCTGGCGGGGGTTGTATAGATAGCTTCGAAAAAACGTCCAGTGCCCGAGCTGTACACCGGCCGACAGTGCAAGCGATTCACCGGAGATCACAGCTCTCTGGGCCCACAAACTGAGATCGACAAAGACACTGTCTGCCCGATGGGACTCCCCGCCCTCCGTGGCAGGGGCCGCTTGTAGCTTGCCACCATTAATCCCGTAATAAATGGCGCTGGCCTGCATTCCCGATGACCACTGTGGGCGCTGCAATTGCGCGCGTAAGGCCAAGGGAAAGCCGGTGCCCACATAGGCCAGTGGCGAGCCTGCTTCATCGCGACTGGCCACCTCCTGAATGCCCATTCCCAGAGACCATTCCCATATCTGTGGTGCACTGTCTGCTTGTGCATAAGCCGTCGCCGATGCAGCACAGATGATAGATGAACATGCCATCACCATCACCGGGACCCACCGGCGAGCTACAGCCCAAGGCCACGCCTGCCTCTTGCCGCCACGGTGCTGCATCCTTCCCCCGATGGCATTCCCCCTTTCAACTGTTGATGATTACCAACTAAAGCTAGACGCCCAACGCTGTGGCGGCAATCGATGAGTCCAATCAGGGTTTATGTGTCTCGATCCGGCGATCGACGGTCCACCCGACCATCCGTGGCCTGTCTCCCGGGATCGGACTCCAGTTGTTCGGCCCATTGTTGTACGCGTTCGAGCTGCTCCTGGACCTCCGTCAATGACTCGTCGAGCCGGGCCAATTCGCGTTGCAAATTGATCGGTCCCTCCATCTTTTTCAACACCTCTTCGCGATGGGTCTCCGCCGTCGCTTCATCCATTCCACTGATGATCACACCGATAAAGAGATTGAGCACGATCATCGTCCCCATCAGCACAAAGGAAATGAAGTATAAGGGCGCCACGATTGGAAAGGTCTGTGGCGATGTACACAGCTCCTCTTTGAAGCCATAGCCAAAGACGTCACAGCCATATAATTGGGTGTATAATACATCGGTCCAATCCTCGAGGGTCACCACCCGAAATAGCGTCAGCAATGATTCTTGAAGGGTTCCGAAATGAACGGGATCATTTTTGGCGAATAAAAAAGTCCCGGCCACTGCGTACATATAAAACATCAGGCCCAGCAACATACTCACATACAACATGGACGGCACGCTCTTTAATAGTGCCATCACGAGAATGCGAAGTCGCGGTATAAAACGGACCAATCGCAACACCCGAAACAATCGAGCCAGCCGGGCGACCAGCGCGTACTGGCCGGCCGCCGGGATCAGCGCCAACACCACGATCGTGAAGTCGAATACGTTCCACGGGTCCTTGAAATAACGCCACGGGCGTCTTCCCTGAGCACCCATCTTCAGGATGATCTCGACGATAAAAATACCGAGCACGATGGCGTCGAGGGTGTAAAGAATAGTCCCATAGCGCTCGACGATACCTGGATAGGTCTCAAGGCCCACGAGAATGCCGGCGAGAATGATGACTGCGATGATAAACTGATTAAATGGTTGGGACTCGGTAATCAGTCGCAACTGCCGGGTTAATGCGTTCATGGTCCAACCCACTTTCCTACGGAAGCTTTGAATCCGAAGTGACACCTGCGAAACGCGCCCTGCCATCGTTCAAGCGGTTGGTTTCGCGTCTCGCCACTGTCGACAATCACTGCAGGTGGTGCAAGTCCTTTCCATCTCCCGGCGATCCACTCCCCAAAAAAAAAGCCCCCCGGCAACACCGGGGGGCCAAAAACAGATCTGGAAATGGTGGATTAGGCCTCTGCGGCCAGACCGGCCGCCACCTCCAAATGCACCATAAGGGACACCAGGATCTCCAGGGTGCTCTCGTCATCGACAAGACCGCCGATTTCAGTCAGCGCATCGATGCCGGCATCGGCTTCTGCCCAAAGGGACAAAAAGGCGTCCACACAATCACTGGAGATCACCTCTGCATCGGCCGAGGACTCCACGTCCGCCATCGTACTGGCGTAGGCTTCGAAGGCGGATTCCATTTCCGCCTCCAACTCGGTCAATGCCTGCTCGAATTCCCCTTCCAACTCACTTCGAACTTCGGCTTTAAATTGTGCCCAGGCTTCGACCTGAGCAGAGACGTCGGTCGCCGCCGCCAGCTCACCGCGAAGTTCGACAGCTGCCGATTCGACCTCGCTTTGGGCATCGGCACCGGCCTGCAGCGCTTCGAGTTTTGCGTCGATCGCCGTCGAGACGAAGAATTCGCGTTTCTTCTCGATATGGGCCCGCGCTTCGCTGCGCACCTCGGTCGACATCTCCGCAGATGCCCGTACGAATGCTTCCGCCGATGCCTGGGCATTGCTGGCTTTGGATTCGATGTCCAACGCCAATTCACTGAGCGCATCGGCGGTCGCTTCCAGATAGGCCTCCACGGTCGATTCGGAATCCGTTGCTTGTGCCAACAATTGGGAGTCCAGTTCCGCTCGGGTCTCGGACTGGGCCTCAAAATAGGCCTCCAATTCGGCTTGTGTCTTACCCTCGGCTTCCATCAGATACTCTACCGATGCCTTCATCGCACTCGTCGACGCACGAGCGAATGCTTCAACCTCCGATTGATAATCACCGGAGGCTTTGGCCTCGGCGGCAATGTCGATCGTCACCGACGCACGGTGCTCAGCGGTCGAGCAGTCGTCATCGTCCCAATGGCCACTGCTACGGGCTTCCAAAAAGGTATCGACCTCAAAGGTCGTCTCCGCGGTGATCGGTGCCGCGTCGACTTCGGCATTTCCATCCACCGATGCCTCCACCAGGACCGAGCCTTGAGATGAGCCCTCGTCTTCTTGTTCGGCTTCAATAAAGATCTCCCCACCTGAGTACAATTCGAGATCGATGAGGACGGTAAAGCTACCATCCGATTCCACGGCGGCTTCTTCGTGCGAAACCACCTCGATATCCCCGCTGGCGTCCACTTCAAAGGCCGTCACGAACGTCCCTTCGAAATTGGCGTCATCGCCATCTTCTTGCTGCAACAGTCCATGAACCTGTGACGTCTCACCGAGAGGTTCGTCGTTATTTGTATCCGGGTCGTCATTATTACCCGGATCT
>SKPJ01000363.1 GCA_007119595.1 Myxococcales bacterium | reverse complement strand
TGACGAGATCGCCCGCACCGAGGGGCTTTTGCTGGGGCCAAAGGGAGCGGTATGCGTCGGCCTCGCTCTGCAATTGCAGAAGAAATTGAGTCCCGACGACGCGATCGTAGCGTTGAATCCCGATTCCGGTCAGCGGTATCTGGGGTGGGAAGATGAGGTCGACTATAGTGCTGGAGTTTTTTCCGTTTAAAGAGTGAACCGAATCAAGGAGTATGATATGAGCGTCAACGTTCGAATCCCTACGCCGCTTCGCAAATTCACCGCTGGAGAAGCCACGGTCACCGTAGATGGTGAAACGGTGGGCGAAGTGCTATCCAATCTCACCGACGATCATCCCGATCTCAAGGCAAAGATCTTTGGTGACAACGGAGATGTGCGCCGCTTCGTCAATATCTTTGCCAACGACGAAGATATTCGATTCCAAGAACAACTCGATACGTCGGTCGATGACGGGGATCAGGTCTCGATTGTGCCGGCGATTGCCGGAGGACAATCGTGAGTAGCTTCCATTCTGCGTGGACGCATCGCCTGGAAAAAAACCATCCGCCGCGGCGACACGACGGATTGTTGGAATTGATCGGAGATACTCCACTGGTCCGGCTGTCGGCGGTGACCCGAGAACTTCCGGAAGATGTCCAGGTGTGGGTGAAATTGGAAAATATGAATCCCGGGGGATCGGTAAAAGATCGGCCGGCACGCCAGATCTTTGGCGATGCCCTCGAAGAGGGTAAATTAGGAGATGGACAAGTATTGATCGATGCCACCAGCGGCAATACGGGGATCGCTTATGCGATGATCGGAGCCGCCCTCGGTGTCGACGTGGAATTGGTGATGCCCACCAACGTCTCACCGCAGCGAAAACAGATTGTACAGGCCTATGGCGCCGAAATCGTCTACTCCGATCCCATGGAGGGAAGCGACGGTGCGATCCGGTTGGTCCGAGAGATCGTGGAAGAAGATCAGGAGGGAAAATACTTCTACGCCGATCAGTATCGAAACCCGTCCAATGTGCGGGCACACGAGATGAGCACGGCGCCGGAAATCTGGGAGCAGACGGCGGGACGCATCACTCATTTTGTGGCCAGTACCGGGACCTCCGGCACCGTGATGGGAACCGGTCGAGGGTTGAAGAGCTTCAATCCCGACATTCAGGTGATTGGAGGACAGCCCTCGGATTCATTTCACGGACTAGAGGGCCTCAAACATATGCCGACGAGCATTCAACCCGGGATTTACGAGGAGGAAGAGCTCGATGATATACGCTGGATCGACACCGATGATGCCTGGGATATGGCCGATGAGCTAGCTCGCCGGGAGGGCATCGCCGGTGGTTATTCGTCGGGGGCCAACGTCGTTGCTGCGCTGGAGGTAGCACAGACCCTGGAGAGCGGATTGGTGGTGACCGTAATTTGTGATCATAGTGACCGGTATATCGGAGAATAGATGCCATGAATGAAGATGCCGAAACGAGCTGGACCGATGCCGTGCTTCAGCCTTTGGTGCGACATCTTCAAGACGCTTATCCCAAGGAGGGATGCGGGCTTGTCGTAGTAGACGAGGATGGACATCGACGATTTCAGGCCTGCGACAATGTCATCGATAAATATCATCGGCTCGACCCCGAAACCTACCCTCGGACCTCCCGAGAGTTTTATATGATCGACCCCCGCGAATTTCTGGCCGTCGAAAAGCAGGGAGCGCAGTTGGAGGTCATCGTTCACAGCCACCCCGATACGGGAGACTATTTTAGCGATGACGACGTCGAGGCAGCGCTGATGCCCCGGGAGTCGAGTTCGGATCCGGTGGAGCCACTGGTTCCAGGTGCCGATTATCTGGTGGTTTCCGTATGCGGTGGAGAGGCCGTCAGCGCTTCACTATATCGCTTCCAAGCCACCACCGGATCCTTTGAGCGGGTCGAGCAAATCGATGGCGAAAAGCTCCACTCCACGATCAGTAACAGAGAGGTTGAGGGATCTCCGTCGGTGTAGGTTCCCCGGTGGGGCCGATGAGGATATACCCGTTTAGAAGAGCCGTCGAATAGGCAGCAGCGCAGCGAAAGGGGGCAAAATGGTCGGCGCAGTCGGCATCGCGAAGGCTCAATAGATCGCCAGCAGGCGTTGGCGGGCTGTCGAGGCAGGTGGTGATATCGGCACGGGGCAACCGCTCGGATGTGGCACAATATGCACGGCTGAGCCGCTGAAATTGACGCGATGCCGTGCATACCAATTCTGGAAAGCGATCCTCTCCCGACGTGGCCTGATAGGCCGCTGAAAAATGGCGACCGATAAGTTGGAGGTGAGCCCGAAGCAAGCTCTGTGTGGACAGCCCGGCCGATTCTTGAAGTTCGCCAATGGCCAAAATCGCGTCCGAGGTATGTCCCTCCAGATTTCCATCATGGGGATTGACAGCCCACCACGCATAGCGCTCGACACCGTCGTCATCGACGGGGCGCAAGGGAGCGAGAACGGTCATATTTCGTCGCCTCATTTGTCGCTGAATGGCCTGTCGAGTCGATGCATCGATGGAGAGCCGGTCAAGACGGTGTCTTTGTTGGGTGTTGATAGTAGTGAAGGGAATGGATTGATCGGCAGCTTCTTCAAAGAGTCGCCGGACGGTACGGACTTCGTGGTCACCGTAGGCCTCGAGAAGTTCACTGACGAGATGATCGCGGATCAAGCCGTGAATTCCCGTAAAAGCCGTGGTGGCCAGCGCTGGAATCCCGATGTGAGGCAGGGCTTCGATACGGTCTCCGTCGACCTGTAGATCGACATAGAAATCCTCCCCCTGACGCAGAAGGCCCGTGGTCAGTACCCGAGGTCGTCCCAGGATGGGATAGACACCGAGCTTTTGCGAAATCTGATCAGTCGTTCGGTCCAGAGTTCGCGCAAATGCAAAGGGCAGGGCGGCGCCTAGATGATCGAGCGCCGTGTTGATTTCTCGGCGACGTTCCTCGTCGTCGAGTCCGCGTTCACTCTCCGCTTCTCGGGCGATCCAACCGTCGATCGATTGGAGTGCACCTTCCGCCGCCCGGTCGGCGACCTGGCGAAGTTTTGCCTCCGAGGTCCATCCCGGTACGACGGCAAATGCAAAATGCTGATGATCGAAGTCGAAGATATCGACCCCGTATCCCCGCCGATACAGGGTCTGGTCCCATCGATTTTCGTGGCGCGGGCTTCGAAAGCGAAATCGGAGCTCCAATGTCTCGACAGCGGCCACCGGAATTGGGTCTCCGCGCACCCCTTCACCGTCAAGGGTTAGAATGGGGTAGTGGCCGCGTTCTCGGATGGGATCGTCTTCGAAGCTAAGGGTCAGGGCGCGGAAGGCGACGCGAGACATGGGTCCCTCGACGATCACGTGTTCAATCGATTGGCCGTCGTCGAGATCGCTGACCAGCCGCATCTCGAAATGGGTTTGGTGGGACTCGGGAAACCGAGCGTGTTGCCGGGCATCGGTGGCCACGGTCATTCCGTAACGAGGCGATGCCACGGGGTCGAAGGAGCGGGGTTGGTCGTCGCCGATGACTTCCAGCCAGATATGATCACTGATCAGGTGCATGGTCGACGAATACTCCAGTGAGGCACCCTGGGTCGATGATATGGGGGAAGAATCAGAGCTGGTCCGGAGTTCGGAGGCGCCAAGCGTTCGCTCAAGCAGACGGGCCGCGTCTTGTTCATGAAGTCGTCCGGTGACGAAACGGGTTTGATGTCCCGCACTTTCGAGCAATGAATTGGCCAAGATAGCTTGGTCGGCGGCATTGGCTGATTGGGCAACCAGGGTGCCCGACGCGCCGCGCAGCGAGCCCGCATAAGGTTCATAGCCAATATTTTGTTGCATCCACTCAAAAATGTTGGCCGGATTCGATGAGCCGGGAATTTGGCGCAAAAGGGCATCGGGCTCGAGCGGAACTTTGGAACCGGCTGCGCGGGCCATTGACCGTGTTTGCCGCCGAAGATCTCGAGATAGCTCGGAGAGCTGCTGGCGTTCGCTGTCGGATAGCGATACGGGAATCGTTGCTTGTTCATCGATGTCGGCATCACCTGAGGGGTCTTCATCGGTGTCGGGATCACCGGAGTCCGACACTTCGTCTTCACTATCCGCTGTGGTCGCGGAGGCCTCGACTTCATCATCGGAGGTGGACTCGTCATCAACCTCGGAGGCGAACGCGGGCGACGCTACGAAGGCGAACGCAATCCACAAGGACGTGATCACACATAGAATCGGAGCCATTTTCTTCAAAGGGAAGACACACATAATCGATGCTCTGCCGTCATATAGGGATCGATGAAAGCTCGCAGTGTAGTCATTGTGGGAAGCGGTCGCAAAATCTGGTGGTGCGACACGAACGCAGCCCAAAGAAATTGGCGAAATGACCGACGATGAATCGAGCTATTCAGGGAATCTCCCATCCGATCAGTGAGTCCAACTCTGTATTCAGAGGAGCGTGGACAGGGCGATCCCGTTCGTCGAATTCGACGCGTCCCGCAGGGACCTCCGGATCATGTTGAAAGAGCAAAACCCAATCGTTTCGACAGGCGTGATATAGGATCTCTTGCTTCTCCTCGACCGTCACAAGCGGTTGAAGGTCGTACCCCATTACGTAGGGGGCGCCGAGATGGGAAGAAGTCGGGATCAAATCCGCCAAAAATAGATAGGTAGCGTCGGCGGCGTCGATCTTGACCACTTGCATCCCGTAGGTGTGACCGTGACAGGGGAGGACCTCGATTCCGTCGAGAATCTCATCGATTCCCTCGATTAACTCCAGGGGCGGAGCGTTCTCGTGCTCCAGAAAGGCAAAATCATCGCGGCGATAGCTCCCGGAATCACGTGGGCTGGGATTGAATGCCCAGGACCAGTTGCGCCGCTGAACCCAATGAGTGGCATTGGGAAAAGAAGGACGCAATGTATCCGTGGAATCCAGATAGGTAAGGCCGCCTGCGTGATCGAAGTGCAGATGGGTGAGGACGACGTGATCAATATCTTCGGGAGTGAGATCGCATTTCGATAATGCCTGTCGTAGCCCCGGGTCCTGATCGCTGATCTTGTAGATCTCGCGATGGCGGTCCGACCACCGTGTGCCAATCCCGACGTCGATGAGAGTCGTTTGCTCCGGGTCGTCGACGAGAATGCAGCGAGCGGACATATCGATTCGATTGGCCTCATCGGCCGGATTGTTCTTCTCCCACAGGGGACGGGGGATGATGCCGAACATCGCTCCACCGTCGAGAGCGAAATCGGCTTCTCGAAGTAGGATGATTCGTCGATTCGTGCGGTTGGCTGTGGGCATCGTCACCTCCGGTTGTGGGCGGAAATATCGAATAGAATTTCAAATGAAGTGGCCTGCTCGTCGATGGGCAAAAGACGGGCTCGCCGTTCGCGACCGGTTTCCAGGTAGTGAAGTCCGAAGGAATAAAATAAGGCCTCGACGTCAATGGTTTCGTCGGAGTGCACCAATTGGCGATATAGGCGTGTCAGTTCCGGGTCAAAGCCGTCGGTCAAAATTCGGAAACTATTCTCCAGTGTATCCAGGTCGTAGGCCCGTGCGTCTTCCGCAAATTGTGGGGACAACAGCAGGGCAAACCAGTCTTCGACAGATCGTTGACCATCGGTGTGGCGCAGAAGTGCAAGATCGAGGGCCAACCCGATCAATACCCCGCGATCATAGGGAAGTCGGGTGTGGTCGATGGTTCGCACGTCGCCGCCTGCAATAATTGGGTTGTGCAGATAATATTGTCCGGCCAAAGCGAGTTCGCGGCGCACCGCGCGTCCATCGATGAGCCCTAAGCGGGCCAGGGTCTTGATTGCAATATAGTGTGTCATCCCCTCCTTAAACCACTGCACATTGTCAGAAGTGTCACTGTCGGGAACCACATGGTGCCCATTCCACATATGAAACGCTTCGTGAGCCAGTAATAACAAAAGTTCGGCGTCCAAGGGCTGTGACCTGGGAACTTCCAGAACGAAGCCGCCGCGCCGTCCCGTTCCCCGCAACGTCTGTGGGGCATCGGCGGGAAGGTCCATGATCACCGCCGAGATTTTCCGGTAGCTCTCAAATGCCTGTAGATAGGCAGCGGTGATGGTCGCTGCAGCCTCCACGAATTGCTCGGAATCGAGTTCGAATTGATCTGCGAATGTCACTGTCAGTTCCCCCTGTGGCAAGGGGACGCTGAGTCGTTCCCAGTCTCGGGAGCCGGCGATAAATGCGTCGCGTAGGGAGCGAATGTCGTCGGCAACATATCCGACGCTAAACGTACCGGGTCCGGTTGTTGGAGCTTGATGTATCGGCCAGGTGGCAGTGACAGCCCACTGGGCCGGCACATGGACCTCGATTGGAATATCTCGAAGCTGCTGGGCGATGCCGGCGCTGGGTAAGATTAAGATCGTTGGAGCATAGGCAAAAAAGGAGTGCTCCTTCATCCAGGGAAAGAAGCGATGCTCTTCGTCGCGCTGCGAGAGAGTGTCGATTTCATAACTGATGTCGAGCCAGTCGACAGCGTCGGTATCGATGTCGATTCGTCCCTCGTCCCGATCCAGTGTCATCGGGAGAAAGCGATCCGGGCCACGCGCATAATTGACTCGAACCAGATCGTCAAAATCACTTCCGGCCCACAGACCGGGCAAAAAGAAAGTCGCCCTCGGCGGGGGATTCAATAAACGCATCCGGATATTGATCGCATCGTCGCCGGGCTCGATTCGATACCACAGGGCTCCATGGCGCGGAGGTGGTGAATCCGTAGTGTGGGCGACCTCGGCGGGTCGTCCAACCATCTCGTCATCGCCAACCGTGGGCACGGCCGGTGTCGAACAGCCGCTGACCATGCTGGCGATCATAGTGAGCCACCAGCCGAGAAGTAGAATCAGCCGGTGGGGAACCGCTTGTCGAGGGCGGACTGCCATGCTTATATATGGCGACGGTAACGTGGAGATGGAGGGTGTTGATTCGACCATCGTGGACCGAGGTCACAAAAAAGTGTTCGCATACGACCTACGCAATCAATTCAGCCGGAGCATGTGGGGACGATGTACCATATATTGATCGTCGATGAAGAGGAACATTTGCTGTGGGCGCTGGAGCGGAATTTGTTTCCTGAACGGGATGACGTTCAGGTACATTCGGCGGGGTCCGGTGATGAGGGCCTACAAATTCTGGAAGATCAGTCGATCGACTTATTGATCTCGGATATCAAAATGCCGGGGGAGATCGATGGATTCCAATTGATCCTACGGGCAAAAGAAAAGGTTCCCGATGCCCGGGTGATGATTATCACGGCCTTCGGCACCCACCGGATCAAAAATTTCGCCGAGCGCATCGGTATTTCTCACTATATCGAAAAACCGTTTACTGTCGATGAATTGCGCAATGCGATTCTTGAGATCCTCGACGAAAAAGAGGGTTTTCAGGGGGTTTTGTCGGATCTGGAATTGACGGATATCATTCAGATGCTGTGCTTGGCGAAGAGAACCGCACTGCTTCACCTCAAACACCGCGATCATCGTGGCCGCATTGTTTTTGACGCCGGCGATGTCGTTCATGCTCAATTTGACGGCGAGGTGGGGCCGGAAGCAGTCTATGCAATGCTCGACCTGCGTCAGGGGGATATCTTCATGCAGTCCGATTTCGAACCGGTCGATCGGACCATCGATATGGGATGGCAGGACATGCTGTTGGAGGGAGTCAAGCGAACCGATGAGCAACGCCTGGAGCGTCAACAGGAGCAAACCCGTCAAGATCTATCCGATGGGGATTGGGAACGAGATTCCGAGGGACGAACCAAGACCCCGATGGGGATGGGAGCGCCGACGATGTCGGAAGGCCCAACACTTGCGGAAGCCAGTGAGTCGACATTGGAGGAAGCGAGTGGCGGAATGCTTTTCTCGGAAGCTGAACTCGAAGAGATCAGCAAAGCCAGTGAAGCGGCGATCGAGGAGAGAAAGAGTGATGACGAGGACTATGAGGACGATGCTATCGCGGTTTCGGACGACGAGATCATCAGTGAGGAGCCAGCACCGGAGTACGAAGAGGAGCCGAAGCCAGAAAGTGAGATTGCATCGGAGCCCGAAAGCGAGAATCCACCGCAAAGCGAAGGGCAAGCAGAAAGCACACCGGCGCCGAAAGTGGGGGCTGAAGAGCAGGAGGAGCCGCAGGGCACGCCACGCATCGACGAGCACGTTGTGTCCGAAGACGACGGTGAGGAGTTGGTGGACCTCGGTCAAGATACGGACGAACAGACGCTAAACTCGCCGGATGACGCCCCTGCGGTGGTGGCATCAGATGGCTCCGATGCAGACGACTGGAGTCGAGCACAGCCAGAACAAGAAGAAGCTCCCACGGTGGAGGTATCCAAGGAGATGTTCGCCGTCGCCGTACAACAGGCACAGAGTGCAGGAAAACGGCAAGAGGAAGAGGCGATTGACAGCGATGAAGAGACGGCGTCGAATCGCGAACGCCACGGCACGTCGCCAGGGATGGCGGCCGTTTCGGCGAAACCTCCCGCGGCGAAACCTCCCGAGGGACTGACGACGGAGGAAAGCGGTGAGTTTGAACTATTTGCAGCTCCTGCACTCAACGGTCGTACCAGCCCTGTCGGGCACCAAGGGAGTGCTTCCTCTCAGGTCAGTGGTCCGGCCATGGAGGAATTTATCGAGGAGTGCCCGGGATTAAAGGCGACTGCATTGGTCTCGATGTCCGATGGAGAGGCCATGGAATTTGTAAATCTTGGATATGATGATGGACTCGCCCGGGAGTGGCTGACCAATCGAGTAGCGGAGGCCTTCGGGCGTGCTCAGCGCTCTGTTCGTGCACTCGATCCCACAGACGAGATCGAGGAGTTGCAGTTGATCGTCAATGGGGACTACTTATTGGTGCGAGCCCTCAACAACAGGTCGCAGATACATTTGGCCATCGTGGATCGGGAAGTCAGTCTGGGAATCGCCCTCGTCCTCATGCGACAATTCGCGAGACAGGTGAGACAGGACCAATGATCTCCCCATTTTTGACCTATCCGTTCCGTTGATCGATGCACCCGACGTGGTGACGTTCAGGAGCGCTGATCAAGCAAGGTTATGAGCTATGAATGCATCGCTGCACGAAATGCTAAAGCAACTGGCGGGACAGTTGCCGGGATGTTTGCACACCAGCATCATTGACGGCGAGACCGGGATGGCGCTGGCGTCGGCCTCGGAGGCCGATGAGCTCGATGCGGCGGGTGCGGATGCCTTTCACACCGATCTGTATCGCCTCGGGCGTCAGGCAGTCGATGCCCTTCCCGCCACCGATGATGTAGAGCAAATTGTGATCACCAGTGACAAGGCCACCTGCGTGTCCCTGCCCGTGCAAAAAACAGGTTATCTGTGGCTCGTCATCGCTCACCGCGATGCGACGGTGGGATTTATCCAGGCATTGATGAGAAAGCATGTTGGGCGCATCGAGGATAGCCTGCAAGCTCTCTTGGACTAACAAGCTCTCTTGGACTAAGTGGAACGCCATATTGCGAAAAACCGAAAATGTCGGCGGCTCATTGAGCTACATTTAGGATGATCCGGCCACGAATCGGGGGGCCACACGATGCTGCGGGGGCCGCTGAACTCACTGGAAAATCTGCGCTGAAGTTGTGATCGGTAACAAGATTGTTACCTGTGTGCCTTCGCGAGCAGTGGACTCGATCTTCCATTCGCCTCCGGCATCACGAAGTGCTTCACGGGCGTGAGCAAGGCCGAGTCCCAATTGACCGGTCCGGGTGGTAAAAAATGGATCGCCTGCTCGACGGCGTACCCGATCGGACATGCCCTCTCCTTGATCGATGATCTCGAAGTGGGCAAACCCCTCATCGACTTCCGAGATATTGATCTCGATCGTCGAATTTTCCGGGGAGGAATCGCGTGCGTTCTCCAGCACTGGAAGCACGATTCGCTCGATCGAGGAGGCCGGTATGAGGGTGGCTGGTGATACATTGTGGAGGGAGCATTCAATGCAAATATTTGGCGTTGCCCACATATTGATGACGGCATCGAGATCACTGAGACGAATCGGTGAGTCATGATATTGACTCGTCGATTCGATGTCGTTGATACCGGTGATGACCTGGTTTAACGCATTGCTCAGTTCATCGACGGCGGTGACCAGGCGCGGGGCCGACTCCGCGGCAATATGCGGTGCATCACGCACCGTTTCGGCGAGCAGCTGTACGGTGGCCAAGCGGTTCTTGAAATAACTCGAGAGGGAGTCCTTGGTATCTGATAGTATCTCTCGCCGAAGTCGCCGAAAATCCCACGCATGGTTTTGCAAAAGCGCTGAATCGTCAACGATAAAGAAAGCCGCTGTGCCAAGTCGTTGATCGTCGGGAGCGGCGACAGACCAGTATCGAAACCCATGGCGGGTCCCGAATCGCCCCTTTACGCGGAGGTGAAATTCAGTGGCACCGTAGGGATGGCGAAAAATTCGATGCAACTCCAGATACGGTGGATTATTGGCGTCGAAGAGATCAAAGATCGACGGGGTCGTATCCCGTTGGTCGAGAAATAAGATTCGTCGAAAAAATTTTGGGGCCCGGGTTATGGTCCCGTCATTGGCGAGAAAGAGAAGCCCTCCCGGGGGATCGACATTGGTCTGGGAAGCTACGTGGTTCATGAGGAATATTACTTTTGAGAAAACCGGGTTCGAATCGGGGGGTTAGTAGACCCAGCTAATTCCGGCACTCAGAATATGAAAATGAGCGCTCCACTCACCCTCATTTTGGGGGTTTCCGGGAGGGGTGCCGGCAGTCTCACACTGATCGGCGTCGAAATCTGGTCCCTGGCATCGGCTCATCGGTATCGGATTATACACCTCGCCTCGGTTCACGGTTCGGCTCGGCGAGTGGATAAATGAATAGCCGAGATCAAAACGCAGATCGGCGGGCAGATGAAACGAGGTTCCCACGCTCGCAGCGTAGCGTTCCCAGCTAATAAAGTCAGCCGAAGTATAGGCCTTCGGTTGGGCAGCGGTCTCCAAAAAACCACCGGAGTGTGCTGTCAGCCACGAGTTGACGCCGAAGCTAAAGCCGGAGCGCAGACTGAGCGTGTCCTGATAGCCCTTTCGTTGGTAGATGGGATGGAGTGAAAACGATGGGTATTGGCCATCCTCGTCGGGGGGAAATGCACGAGCCTCGATATCTCCATCCAACTCGATCCGAAAATTGTCGACGAGAGACCAGTTTTCCCAGACGGTATTGATTTCGAAATCCCATCGAGGCCAATCCGGATTGGCCGGGTGTTCTCCTCCTTGCAGTCCCCACCCCAGTCGCAGTGACCCGGCCGACCAGGTCTCGAGGTGGATTGTATTGTCGCTCAGTTGCGCCTCCTGGCTCTGGAGTAGCTCCGAGAACTCTACGTCGGCCGTACCCGTGACAGTCCAGCGAATGGGGGGGCGATAAGAAGCACCAATACGCATGGGGCCTTCGGTATAAGCGATGCCCAAAATCGCCAGGGGAGCAACACCGGATAGATCACTTCCACGGACGAATGCCTCGTTGTCCGGATCTTCTTGCCAGGGCGGTGTGGTCTGGAGGTCTGCTTCGACCATGACCGCAAAATTCGAGTTCTGATATGCCAATCCACCGGTCAACCCGAGATCGAGTTGGCGATCTTCGCCGAGATCGATTCCGTACCCCACGCCGGCCCCGAAGTAGGCTACAATCATATCTGTTTCGACGACCATTCCACGGGCTGCCCCATCTCGAACCGGCTGACACTCTCCGTCTTCGAGCGTTCCGTAGCACGGGTTGCCAAAGGCCGGTGGCGTGAAAAGACCCACTGCTGCCGTAAGATCGTCGGGGCCGATATCAAAACTGGCCGCAATAAACGGGATCGGAAATAGCCCGGTCTGGTTCGTCGTCGGCTCAAAGCTTTGCACCGGATCGCCGCCGGGCTCCAGGACGAGATCGTTTCGCTGAAACTCCACGTCCATCGCTAGAATATTGGCGCTCAAAAAGATCTGTGTGTCCTGCACGTGGGACAATAATGCGGGATTAAAATTGATCGCCGAGGGATCGGCTGTGTTGACAACACCAGTGCCACCACGGGCGGTGGCCTGGGGGGTATGTTCTCCGACTTCAAAACCGGCGGCCAAAACGTCGTTGGAGATGACAAGACAACTCGTCAGGATGAACACGGATATGACAGCCGAAAATCGGAAGCGAGGACAGGTCATGATGGGTTACAGCCGAGTGAGAGGAGTACGGGCCATAGAATTCAAGTGGAGATAGTAGGAAAGAAAATTGGCGGTCAATCATCTTGGGCAGCTGCCGAGGAACTCTCCTCCAAATCGGAGGTGCCATCAGCCTTGTCTTCGGCGCTGATCGCGGAGTCTAGACGGGTCTCGTCGTCTGTTTCGCCTGGGTCTGATGCGGTCGATTCAGCATCCCTTGAGGCGGGCTCTTTTTCTGCTCTCTCTGTGTCAAGTGATTCTTCATCAACGGCGGACGACGTTTCTTCGTCGAGAGAGTCCGCCGTTGGAACGGCGGTGGTCGGGATCGCGTCCTCATCGATTCGCTCTTGGGCTTCGCCGTCTGTCGCCTCACCTTCCGCGACAGCAGTGTCACTGCCGGACTCCATCTCGTCCCGTTTGAAGATCTGTGTCGGTTCGTGATCGAAATCCGAGACGGGCTCGTCACCCAGGGAACTATCTGAACGGGCGACTTGGGCGGTCGCCGGGGGAGGATCGGCCAGTTCATGGCGCCATCGGTGGACCGTTTCTACGAGTTGCTCGATATATCGGTCGCGTTCAACGAGTTCTTGACGTGTTCGCACGAAGAGATCCTCCATCTCCGAACGCACTTGTTGATACATATTCGTCATTTGCTCGAGCTGAGCCTGAACCTGTTTCCAGCCGGCCTCGGGGTGATCGTGGTGGACGCCGGTCGATGTGCGGTCGACGTCGCGTGGATCGTGTGATGGCTGTGACTGCTTGCTTTTTGCTGGCGCGGCAGTGTGCCGTTGGGGCAAGGGGTGAAACTCCGAGGTCTGACTTCGCTCGGCAAATTCGTTGGTCGGTGTTGCGTCCGCAGCCCCTGCCGGTTGTCCATCGGGATGTTGACGCAGTTGGAGTTCTGAAAAAAGTTGGTGCAGCCGGTCAACGAGCCCCCGGTAAGGCATTTGAACTTCCCGCAGCTTGGGGACCGGCATATGTTCGTCACCGCAAAATAAGAGCTCTACCGAGGAGGGCTCACCATCGCGATCACAGAGCCGTTGATCAATCCCGATCCAGCGTCCCGCATGTTCGTCCGTCTGTTCGGCCGAGCCCTCGTCGAGCTTGGCATTGTCGCCGACCCACAAGCCACTTTCGTCGGCTCCTGAGCCATGACGCCGACGCATGGCCCGCTCCTCTTCGTCGCGAGCATGATCGAAGACAAAACTATAGCGTGGTTGCTGGACCACCGAGACGACGCTGTCGAAGAATTCGTCAAGATGGCCAATCTGGGGAACCCAATCGCCGGGAGCGGTCAGGGGCAATTCCTCGCCGGTGCTGTCGTATCCGTAGCGGGGCAGTAGGCTTTCCAACCCGTCGATATTGCGTCGCTCGATGGCACAGACATACTCTCCACCAGTGGTCAACACACGCTGGACCTCCAGCAATAGACTCTGATCGGTAACCGGTGATGTGGGGTCAAGACAAAGTACCAGATCAAAGGAGTCATCGGGGAAGTCGAGCTCCTCCCAAAACATGACATTGAAATTCAGTCCTTGTTTGGCGTGTTTGACCCGCGCCAATTCAAGCACTTCCGGGCGATGGTCGATGGCGTTGACGCTTTCGGCGCCCATCTCGCGCAGCAGTGAGGAGCCAATGCCGGTTCCGCAGCCAATGTCGAGGACGCGTTTGCCCTCCACGCGATCAGCCATCAAAACGTAGCGGGGAAGGAGGCTGTGCCATTCGCCTTCCAGTGTATGAACGCCAAAATATCGAGTCATGAATCGAGCCCACCGCAGGGAAGATTTTGATGCATTGTTGCGGCGTGATTATAGAGTAGAGTTCTTTCGACGCGCAACTACCCGAAGAAGATCCGGTGTCGATTCGCTTTTTGGCTGTTTTTACTGGGGCTTATCGCCTCCGATTAAAGCGGCTTTCAAAATAACTAGACACTCGGAAAGTTAACTGAAACGCCGCACTGGCGAGATGAACCTCCCAGATTGCAGGTCGACCTCAGTGCAGGCGTAGATTTATTAGTCTCAAGTGAGGGGTGACCAAAAGATGTGTGTTCAGCCACCGAGACATACGTTTTAGTGATTCCGCCAAGCGATGAGGTGTTTAAAATCGCAATCCCCATTCCGCTCGATACCGAATCCAGCGATAACTCAGCCACAGAGTCAGCGGTCCGCCGGCGAGAAGGACATAGGGGCTCATCAGAACACAGAGCAAGGCAGTCATGGTGGCCGAGGTAAAGGCTGCATACCCCTTCTTTTTGGCGTTTTGTTTCGTCAATTCCGTACGGCGCATGGAACACTCCATCGTATAACCCACGGTTTCTAAATGGAACATCAATAAGTTAAACACGAGATTGCTGGCGTAAGATTCCCACCGCGAAATCTAGGTGTCGCCATCAAAGTCGGTGGTGACTGCAGTACGAGTTGGGTGCCGCAGCAGGGCCCATTGGACCCACTGATTGTGCCCCGTAAGAACAAGTGGGAGTAGCCTGCGGGGTTGACGGACCGGTTCAGTCGGGGCAAAGGATGGGTAAGGTTAACGGGAATTACTGGATCGTGCCAATCGGTCGGCGAATCACTCAACCCGACGGCGATGAGAGGATCCGGATTGATAAGGCCGTAGGCAGTACATGAGTTTTAGGAGTGGATCGATGGACATAGCAGATTTAACGGTGCGCGCACTCCGGCGGGTTCCCAAAAATACTCTGAGTCGAGCTTTCGGTGTTCTCAGTGAGATCGAATTTCCAGAGCCCTTTCAGGTGGTGGTCAATCAATCCTTCGTGGCATTGACCGGAGTCGACCCAGCGGAGGCTGAAAGAGGACCGGAACACTATTCATCACTCAATGCGTATTTCACACGGAGGTTGCGGCCAGAATTGCGCCCCATCGAAGTCGACAAAGGCAGTCGTGGCGTCATGACGAGTCCCGTCGACGGAACGCTGGGAGCAATGGGCACCATAGAGGAGGGAACACTTTTTCAGGCCAAAGGACGCCAATATCAGTTACTCGATCTGGTGGATAGCGCCGAGGAGGCAGTGCGTTTTGACGGGGGAAGCTATGCTACGATTTACCTGTCGCCTCGTGATTATCACCGAATCCATAGTCCCGTCACCGGGGAGGTTCGACAGATCAGCTATATTCCAGGCCACCTATTTCCCGTAAACCCCTTCGCCGTCCGTAATATCGACGATCTCTTCGCGGTCAACGAACGATTGATCACCTATCTGGAAACACAACGACTTGGCCGAGTGGCTGTCATTAAGGTCGGTGCAACCTGCGTTGGACGTATCGGTCTCACTTATGATCCGATGACCACAAATGGTCGATTTCGGCGACGCCGCGATTTCGAGCCTCGGTCGGCAGTGAAACTTCAACATGGTGAAGAATTGGCGGTGTTCAACCTGGGATCCACGGTAATTGTGTTGGTTGAAGAACCAGCGTTTGACCTTCACCGGCGGCTGCAGGTCGGTGAGACGCTTCGAATGGGCGAGGCGTTGGGGGCGATTTGATGCTGCGGTTGTTGGGAAGGGAAAAGATGCGGGGTGACGCACTGATATCCGTTCTTGAAGAAGGAGACGAGGTCCTCAAAGTGCCAGCTAGATCACCTTGTGAGCCACCGGGTGCTGCGGTACACTTCGGGTCGAATCCATCAGGTCGAGAGCGCCTGGGACAACGTGGCTCGCCACAAAGGCGTTGTATTTTGTCGCTGGATTTTGCGACGAGGTTGATATATGAGGCGGCCCAAGTGGTGGAGATAATTACACCGAATCGTTTTTTGGTGATTAAGAGGAGTGACGATACGTGGCAGAATCGGCTGATAAGAGCCCGTCGGCAAACTCGAGACTCGACGAGGAGAGCGACGTCGTCGAATTGACGGACGAGGTCGCTGCGAAGGCACCCGTCGGTGACTCCGATGGTGACGAGTTCGAATCGATGGACCTGGAAATGCCGGAATTCAAAGTTCCAGGCCAGGAAAAGCAGCAGAAACAAGACACGCAAAAGTCCAACAAAGCCGAACAAAAAAAGGTCTTAAGGAAGGGAAAATCGGGGGCTACGGAGCGGCTGTCACAGGAAGCACTGGAGCGTGCTGCAAAGACCGATTCTTCCAAATTATCGGTGTCTGAAGAAGGCGAAGACGTCGGCGAAGGCGAAGAAGTCGACACAGAGGACAACGACACCGTTGTGCAACACGATGGTGAGCAACCAGAATACGATCGACAGGCGATGGTCAAAACGATCCAGATGGAGGCTGTGGATCGGAGCACCATAGAGGGAATAGGTTCAACCTCAAGCCCTGCAATGCAGGGGCTTCTCGACGACGCTCGACTTTCGCCCGAAATCATTCCGTTTCCTCCCCAGGTCCTCGTTAAAAAGTGGCGCGAAGGTCTGCCCGGTGAGGTGGAACTCATCGTCGGCAACGACATCACCACTGCCGCACCGAAGGACGATCCAGAGGACACGGAGGGCTCGGCTGACGATGCTGAGTCACTGCCTGATCTGCCCGCCGATTCCACCACCAAAGAGGCCAAGCAGATCGAGGAAGATGTCGTCGAACTGGCAGAAGAAGACGCGGTGGAGGTCGCACAAGAGGAAGTAGCACAAAAATCGGGACCTCCGGCACCGACCGAGCCAGCAGACCGCCAAGCAAAGTCCGCGAACGCCAAGAAGAGAAAACCGAAGAAGGGCTCCCCAGCGCCACAGAAACCGGACTCCCAAACGTCGCCTCCCGGTAAGGGCGATTCCGAAATGAAAGGCCTGGTTCAAGAGTTGATGGAGGAAGAAAAGGAACAACGGGCGAGGCGAACAGCCCGGATCCGACCTCGCGATGTCTGGTTTCAGAAGGTGTTTACCGAGGATTACCTTCGGACCGTCCCCCCAGATATTGTTGAAATCACACAGGGAGAAGCGGACTTCATTGAGGCCAGTTTGCGCCTGAAGAAGAAATCCCGGGTGCTCGATCTAGCGTGTGGCTTTGGTCGTCACTCGATCGAGTTGGCGAATCGGGGCTATGACATGGTGGGGCTCGATCTCTCAATGCCATTATTGCAGCGGGCCCTGGACGCCGCCAAAAAGCGATCGCTGAATGTCAAATTCATCCACGGCGATATGAGAGAACTCAATTTTTCGGGGGTTTTTGACGGGTGCGTCATCTGGGATACCTCGTTGGGGTATTTTGATGATCGGACGAATCTGGGGGTTCTTCAGGGAGTGAGCAGAGGGCTCAAAGTCGGAGGCAGGCTTTTGATCGACGTCGTCAATCGGGACTTTGTCGTCAATCAAACGCCGACCCGGTTATGGTGGGAGGGCAACGGCTGTATCTTTTTGGAGGAAAGTGAATTCGATTACCAAACGAGTACCCTCGAGGTGCAGCGATCCTATATCTTCGAGGATGGCACTCCACCGATGGAACACACCAGTTTCATACGGCTGTACAATCTCCATGAGCTACGGCAGATGTTGCACGTGGCCGGATTTAAAGTCGTTGAGGTAAGTGGCGGCCAGCATTACCGAGGTCATTTTCTCGGTACGGCAAGCGAGCGCATTATCGTGTTGGCCGAAAAGCGAAAGAAGCGAAAACCCAGCAAATAAGGGTGGGAAAATGCCGATGGACCACGCGACGCAAGCCGGTGGTCTCGCTCGGCGCGGTGGCATGGCTCTGTTCTTGACCCGAAGGGCAGCAGTGACGGGACTCACCACTGCCAGAGTGTCGGGACGTGTAAATTGCAGATGTAGATAAGGAGGCGGGGGACCGAACGGGGGAAGTAAAGTACAACGCTGGGGAAGGGGAGTATCAGTCTTTTTCGATGACGCTGAACTCATCGACGATTTCTAGTTCCAGTAGTCCCTGAGTAGAGACGAAATCGCCGGCCATCTGGTCGAAGGTGCCGCGAAATAGGTATTCTTCCCCTTCGCTAAGGCTTGCCCTGTCCAAAAATTCGTTGCGATATCCCATCACCATAAGGTCCAAATCTTCGTCGATATGATCGCGAATAAAGAAGTGGGGCTTGGGACAGGGTTCGGTGGCTGGATCGCAGTCACTGCCCTCAATTTTTGAGATGACGCCGCGAATCTCGATATTATCGCCGAAATATTGCTCACGCTTGGCGATGACCCCCTCTACGCGAAGCGAGTCGTCGTCATTGAATTCCCGTATCTCAAAGGCCGACGCCGGTGGTGGATTGGGCAAGTCGACGACCGCTTCCGGAAGATCGGGGTCGGGGGGGAATTCCTGGGTCGGTAGTTCCGCGCCCGACCCATCGCAGCCCAAACAAAAGACAGCGATGAGCATGAGGGGAGCGGCGCAACTGGGAGACAGCAGTGTAAAGGGACGCATCGATTTCGATCTCCAGATCGACGGGAAGTCACTTGGTGCTATTTTCGGGCCGGTTCGGCGGTGATTTTATTCCCCTCCCAATCCTGGCCATGGAGGGCGGCAATGACGTCGTCGAAATAATCCTTGCGAATATGAATAAAGGAATAGGAACTCTCGACGTTGACCTTGCCAAAATCTTCCGGGTCCATCCCGGACATAAAGCATAACATATCGACGAGGTCCTTGGCAGAATCGAAGGCGTTTCGACCCAGATTCATATACATCTTTTTGGTGGCCGAGGGGCTGTCGACACTGGGAGCGACGGGAGTAATTTGGTCCATGTCTTGATCTTGGTCTTGGGTAGAGGTTCGTGTGCGAGAGCGCTTTGGCGCGGTCTCTTTTTTGTCGGATTTGCTGGAGTCATTTCGACTGCGTCGATGTCGTCGTGGTTTGGATTGTGCAGCCGATGATGACGACGCCTCGGTGGAGTCGTCTTTGCCGCTTCTCGCGGACGTGGAGGCGGAGGCCTCAGAAGTCTCTTTCTTGTTGCTCTTGGTGGGTTTAGCCCGCGTTTTGGTCTTTTTATCTGGTGTTTTTGGTGCGTCTTTTGCCGTCGTTGCCGGCCCACGTCCGTTGGTGGGGCGCTGAAATTCACCGCCGATGACACGCTCGGATAGCGAGAGCATTCGAGCGACCAATTTAGTGCGGTCCACGTCACCATCAAAGGCCGACGGTCCCGCAAGCAACTGTTCCGCCAAATTCAGGTGTGCTCCGTAGGGAAGATAATCGATTTGTTGCAGTTTCTGATCGAGCTCGAAGAGAGCTCGCCGTTGGCGGGCGGCCATGATTTCACGCGTCGTAGGCAGGCCTTGCTCCTCGAGTTTGACGTCGTACATCTTCTTGATCTGAAAGAAGGTATCGACCTCGGTGGGAGCGATGAGGCTGATGGCCTTACCCTTTTTACCGGCGCGACCGGTTCGTCCCGTCCGGTGGATATAGACCTCGGCGGAGGAGGGCAGTGTGTAGTTGATGACGTGACTCAGATCGGAAATATCGATTCCTCGAGCTGCCACATCAGTGGCGACAATATAGTCGATCTTGGCATCTCGTAATAAGCGAAGGGTCTTCTCCCGCTCTTTTTGGGGTAGATCACCGTTGAGTACTTCGGCGCGGTAGCCGTGGCGCTTCAAAAAGGTGGTGACCGAGAAGGTGTCTTTGCGGGTATTTGCAAAGATCAGAGCACTATCGGGTTCTTCGTACTCGAGTACCTTGATGAGGTCACGAGGGCGACCGACGCCGCGGACGCTATAATAAAAGTGGGTGACGTCTTTGGCGGCCACAGAATCGTCGGAGAGAGAGACGAATTCGGGGTAGAAAAGTATCTTGTTGGCCAAGGCCTCGATTTCACGGGTGATGGTCGCCGAGCACAGCAGGCTTTGGCGCTCCTCGGGCAGGTATGCCATGACGGCTTCGATATCATCGCGAAATCCCATCGAGAGCATCTCGTCGGCTTCGTCGAGAACGAGAATCCGAAGCTGGCTCAGGTCGAGGCGTTTGCGCTCGCAGAGATCGAGGAGTCGCCCCGGAGTAGCGACCACAATGGATGCCGTTTCCAGTGCTTTGAACTGCTTCTCATAGGAGGTTCCGCCGTAGATCGCGGTAGCCGTCAGATCTTTGAATTGGCCCAGGTTTTCAAATTCCTTGCAAACCTGTTTTGCCAACTCTCGTGTGGGGGTCATCACCAACACATCGATACGACCGGGCTTGGGCTCGAGCATCTCAATGACAGGGATGGCGAATGCTGCCGTTTTGCCCGATCCAGTCTGGGACTGCAGTGTTAGGTCGATGCCCGCCAAGATGAGCGGAATCGCCTCTGTCTGGACACGAGTCGGGTTGTGGTACTCCACCGAGTGGAGTGCGCGACGCATCTCGTCGCTGAGATAAAAATCGTCAAATGATCGCTTTTCGGTTTGCAGCATGTGTCTCGTTCTCGACATGGGTGGAGGGCTGAGCATCTATAAGATTGGGCGTTGCAACGTAGGCCGTTGAAGCTGCCGGTCGCGCAGGGTCGATGCATTGATTATAGCAAGAGCCACCACGGTGCAAGGCTCGGGCACGACCGGAGGGCGACCGCCCTTCGACGTTATTGCTCGCTCTGGTTTCGATGGGCCTCAATGGATTGGATCAACGAAAGGAGTTCGGAATCAATTCCCGGTGGTGGGCTCGAATCCTGCGTGGGAGCCGATGGCCGTTCGAGGTTCGGGGCTTCGATGTCCTCCGTGCTGGCATCGAGCACTCCGGCATTGGGGTTGTGGGTGCATGCCAGTTCTTCGATGGGCCACGGCGAAAATCGCCGGATACGATTGAGAAGTGGTCGCGGTGAGCGCTGCCAGTCCTCCATCAGCGCTTGCTGACGCACGTCGATGTGCAATGTTCCGCCGCGCAGCTTTGTGGGGGTACTAAAACGGGCGATTGACTTTCCAACCAGTGCGGGCCAGAGATCGCGCAGTAGCTTTTGGGTCGCTTCGGGCAGCGAGCCGTCGCGTGCGCTGCGCTGGGCGATACCCTCGAGGATTTCTTTCCACATGGCGTTGCCATTTCTTGGGGGACCGTGCTTTTCTTGGGGGACCGTGCTTTCGATGGTCAGTGTGCCACGAATATCGCCGGCCGTCGACGATTGCAATCAGACCCAGGTGGCCTGGTGCGGTGCTCCAACAAGTAGGCGGCTGGTATCTCTTCCCGTTTTTGAGTGAAGCCCATTGACAGGCATCGAAGGCGCACTTATAAACCTTCCCCCTGACGGCAGGTTCCGTCAGCGACGCTAGCTCCTGTTTAGGCACGTAGCTCAGTGGGAGAGCGCTTCCCTGACACGGAAGAGGTCGGCGGTTCAAACCCGCCCGTGCCTACTTTAG
>SKPJ01000105.1 GCA_007119595.1 Myxococcales bacterium | reverse complement strand
CTCGGTTCTCGGGCTCGGGCTCGGGCTCGGGCTCGGTTCTCGGGCTTGTGCAACCGGGCACATGGTTTACAGATTATACCGGGCACATGGTTTACACGTTTTCGTCATCTACAGAGCCGATTTACGCACTGATACTGGTTTGTGCAGTGCGGTGATTTCGAGGACGAGCACGAGCTACGAGCTACGAGGACGAGGACGAGGACGAGCACGAGCTACGAGCTACGAGCTACGAGCTACGAGGACGAGGACGAGGACGAGCACGAGCTACGAGCTACGAGCTACGAGGACGAGGACGAGCTACGAGAACGAGAACGAGAACGAGCACGTGGACGAGAACGAGATGGCAAGGTGTCATCGGCTCCACGGCGTACCTTCGCAAAATCGATCGCGCCCCGGCGCATGATGGTGGTTGAGATGAGTTGCGGTGGTGTTTACGATGCCCCGGATGACTTTTTTCAACGATGACGGTGATAATGAACACCATTTTCCGAATCCATATATCCATCTTGTTCTTGGCAATGGTTGCCATGTCCGGATGCACCGACGCCGACAGCGAGCCGGGCTCCGATAGTACGTTGGTCGGAAATGACGAGCCCTCCGGCGATGTGGACGTCGCCGATGGGGCCGAGCCCGACGTCGGGTTCGACGCCGCGACCGGCGATGCAGCCAATGGGAGCGCAACCACAGTGGATGTAGCCAATATCGATGCCGCCGCCTCGATGCCAGATGCCGCCGCCGCTCCCGAACAATGGGAGAGCCTAGACGTCGACGAAGCGGAGGCCACCGACATGGATGGTCCGCTCATCGGTCCCGATGAGCGACCGGCGCGGGTGCTATTGCCCGATGATTACGACGGCAGCCGCCAGCTTCCGGTGGTCTTCTTATTTCACGGCTACACGGCTACATCGACGCTACAGGACATCTATTTCGGCCTCTCCCAAAGGCGCCACGACCGCGACTTTATCGCCGTATTGCCCGACGGAAATACCGACTCCACAGGACAGCAATATTGGAACGCCACCGATTATTGCTGTGATTTTTATGGCGCACAGCCCGATGACGTGGGGTATTTTGAAGCCTTGCTCAATGAGCTGCGCGAGGATTTTGCAGTCGATCCCGACCGCATCCACTTATTGGGCCATTCCAATGGCTCATTTTTGGCGTACCGGCTGGCCTGCGAGCACGGCTCGAAGATCGCCAGTATCGTCGGCCTCGCCGGAAGCGGCCACTGGGATGGAGCCGACTGTGCCACGGACGGAACCGTCTCCGTTCTTCATATCCACGGCACCAATGATGCGGTGATCCTCTATCCCGGTGTTATCGGCACATATCCCGGCGCCCGGGAGATGACCGATCGCTGGAGTGAGCGAAATCAGTGCTCCGGCGCGAGCTCCATCGAATCCACGATCTCGCTGGATCGGCTGATCTGGGGCCAGGAGACCACACAGCGCCGCTACGGCGGATGCCCCCAAAATGCAGAGGTCGAATTGTGGACCATTTTGGGGGGTACACATATTCCAAGCCTCGACGATTCCTTTGCCGATCGTGTCCTCGACTTTTCACTGCCCCGAACCAACCCCGATGCGGTCGAAGATCCGTAGAATGAAGCGATAGTTACTCGTCACCGGGGGCCCTTTTCGATGCCCCAACGAGCGCTTCCATCGGTTGCACCTACGGGCTCGCGCGTGCTACTAATCCCTATTGAAGTCATCGAATGGAGATGTCATACGAGCACTGCCATAAGGGGCGATAGATTTAAACGCCTCCTCGACTTTACTGAACCGTAGGCCTCGGCGGGTCCGCATTTCAGTCAAATGACGAAGCGTTTCGGCACTATGAATCTCACACGGCATTTTCTTCTTGCCCGACGTCGTCCGGCGCGAAAATATCAATTGAGCCGGCCGGCGCTCGATTCCGCGGAGCGAACCGTAGCATATTATCTCGTCTCCACTTGGTCTGACGCTCCCTGCTTGTTGTTAGGAACCGCCCTCCAGGGGCGCTCCGGAGAATCGCTATGACGCCACAAAACCAAGTGCTTCCGGAAGCCGGGGATCTGATCGGAGGCCGCTTTCGAATCCTCGAAATTCTGGGCACCGGCGGATTCGGCACGGTCTACAAGGCATTGCAGGAAAATATCGGCCGAGAGGTGGCGCTGAAATTTCTCACCCCTGGGGTGGCCAAAGATCCGATCAACGTAAAGCGATTTCGCCGCGAAGCATTTCACGTCAGTCAACTGCGCCATCCCAATACGATCACCCTCTACGATTATGGCCAAACAGAGGATGAATTGGCGTATATGGTCATGGAGTTTCTCGATGGCGATGCCCTGGGCGATTTGATCCAAAATTCGGGGGCTATTGAGTGGCCACGGGCGGCCCACATCTATGCTCAGATCCTAAAGAGTCTCTCCGAGGCCCACCGCGCCGGACTGGTCCACCGCGATCTGAAGCCGGAGAATATCTTTTTATGCGAGATGTTCGGCGAACAGGACTACGTCAAAGTCCTGGATTTCGGGGTCGCCAAGATGACGCTCGCCGACGGGGAAAAGACCGACGAGGACGCAGAAGAAGATCTCGATGGCGACGCATTGACCCGGGCGGGCAGAATTTTTGGAACGCCGTTGTACATGGCGCCCGAGCAGGCCTGCGCCGAGCCCATCACGCCGGCCACCGACGTCTACGCCCTGGGCCTACTGCTCTTCGAAATGGTCACCGGAAAACCACCGGTGACGGGCCGAAATCGGATGGACGTCATCCACAAACAGATCCGCGATCCCGTTCCCGTGCTCACTGACGAGCTCAAGGGGACGGTGATGGCGGAGTTGATCCAAAAAGCCTGTGAAAAGGAGCCTGAACACCGCTTTCCCGATGCTCCCACACTTTTGGAGGCCTTTTATGACGCGCTGCACCAGATGCAGATCCATCCCCAGCCCGCCGGGGGAAGCAGGCCCGAGGTCTCGGGCTCTCATATCGTGCCCGTACAGGTCCAACAGGCCCGCAGTCGGCGCGCTGCTGCCCAGCACACAGTCATTGAATCCAGCGCCTCTAGCGATGGTCGGTCACCCAAGGATGACGCCACAGAACTCATCGAACTACCAGCGACCGACGAAGACTCGAAAAACCCCGTCGTATTCGGCGGCGACGACGACATCGGCGACGAGGACGCCACCGAGCTTTTCGAACCCAAAAAACGGGACCTTCGCAAGGCGTCCAGCCGGGCCGACGGCCCACCCAAGGTCGAGGTTCGGCGCATGCCGCAGCGCGACGACTCCCCCTCGGGCTCATCGTCGTATTCCTTCGCAAACCGCACCCAATCGCGCCCCCGTTACGACCTTCCGCTCATCGGACGGGATCGCGAATTCGACAAACTCGTCGGTCTGGCCCGCAGCGCCGATCAGATGGGGACGGGACATATGGTGCTGTTGGAGGGAGAAGGTGGAATCGGCAAGACCCATCTGCTCCACGCCCTCATCAACGAGCTCTCCAACGATACATTCAGTATGTCCACCGCGGGATTTCGAAAGCGTGGACTGCCCATGGAGGCACTCCGGGAGGCCATCGCCGGGCTCTGGAGCGTGTCCCATAAAGAGCGCACCGAGATCGATCGAATCATCCGCACCGACCTTCGGGAGTCCGGGAATTTTTCAAATCGCGAAATCGACGGAGTCATCGAATTCTTGCGGCCCCGTTCGGCGAGCGCCGACGAATTGCCGGACTCCGGCGTATTATACGCTCGTCTCGAGCGCCTGCTGATTCGCCTCGCCGAGCGGCGCACCGTCGTTTTGTGTCTGGAGGACGTCCAATACGCCGACAGCGCCACCCTGGCCTTTTTGGAGTATCTGGCGGTCACGGTGCGCACCCACGCCTGCCCGATCGTCATCTTTTTGTCGCTCAGGCCCGAAGAGCGAAGCCTCAACCCCGATCTCGATCAGCACCTCCACAATATCAGCACCAATATCGGCGTCGGTTTCTCCCGGGTGCGCCTGCGCCGGCTGCAGGGGCGCTCTCTGGCGGTCTTTCTGGATTCCATCCTACCGCTGGAGGCTCGCCTGCGAGAGCGCATCGGGTGGTTGTCTCAAGGAGTGCCGTTGCACGCCATTCAGATCATCCGCTATCTGCAAAACGAGGGAGATCTGGTCAAAAAAAATAAGCGCTGGCATCTGCAAAGCGGCAACCCCCGCTCCATCGATCTTCCCCCGGATCTGATGGAGATGATGGCCCTGCGCGTTCAGCAGGCCGTCAACCAACACCGCGAGCGGCCTCACCTGCACCGCATCCTTCAGTGGATCGCAATTTTGGGAATGCAGGTCCCGGTTCAATTGCTGAAGATGGTCCTGGACCACGCCGAGGATTTCGGCGACGACCACGATCTCGATCACGACCTCCATGCCTTGAGTGAAGAGGCGATCTGCCGTCAGTCGCTGCATCAGAATATGATCTGCGTGGAGTTTGAAAACAGTCTACTCCGGGAGGGAATCCTCGATGAATTGCGCGATCAGTGGTCGACGCGCAACCTGCACCGAGTGGCGGCCCAGCAAAAGGCTGCCTGCTATCGGCAGAGCCAATTTGAAATCCCCCTCGTCGAGATCGCCGACCACTGGCGTCAGGCCGGTGAGATCGAGCGCTATCGCGATACTCTGGCCGCCAGTTGTCGCCGCTCGATGGAGCGCTTTGATTTGCGCGGGGCCCGGGATCGCTACCGGGAATTGATCAGCATTTTGGACGGTCGAAACGAGCAGGGAGAATTGTGGACCGAGGCCCACCTCGCCCTTGCCGATCTGGCCCGTCGATTTGGAGAATTCGGCCTCGCCGAAGACCACTATCGCCAGGTCGTCGACACCGGCGTGGCCTCGGGCACCGAGAAGGGCCGGGCCCTTCGCGGCTTTGCACACCTTTTGCGCATCCAATCACGCTACAAACAAGCCACCCAACTGTATAGTCAGGCCCTGGACTGGAGCCAGCAGATCGGCGATCCGGAGGGAACCGCCAAGGCCCTCGTCGGCCTGTCCAGCGTTCACCTGATGCAGGGTGATCCCCGAAGCGGAAAAAAGGTTCGCCACCGGCTGGAGTCGATGCTCGGCGATATCGAGAGTCGAGAGGTCCACGGAAAGGTGCTGCTCCATCTGGCCGAAGCAGCCCAGCGCCAGGGCAAGTTGGAGCGGCGCTACGACTATCTGGTGCGCGCTCGCAAGGCCCTTGAGAAATCCTCGGACCGACAGGGGTTGAGCAATGCTCTCATCGATCTGGGAAGTGCGTTGCTGCAACCCTCACTCAATGCCCCGGATCGCTTCGAAAAAGCAGATCGCATCCTCCAGCAGGCCTTGGAATTGAAGCGCTCTCTCGGCGATCGCCACGGCGTCGCCGATGCGTTTCGCCATATGGGCCATCTGGAGATGGAGCGCCATGCCTACGACGAGGCGGAACTCAAGCTCGAGCGTAGCCTGGCCATTCACGAGGCCCTGGGCACCCCGTTTAGTATCGGCGCCGGGCACAACTCGTTGGGGATTCTCCATATGCTCACAAAGCGCTATGAGTCGGCCGATCAGCACTTCGATGCCGCCATCGACACCTTCAAGCGCATGGGCGATCAAATCGCCATCTCCCAGCCCCTGCTCAACAAGGGTATCGCGGCCATCAACCAGTCTCGCTTCAATCAGGCGCAGACCTATCTTCGCGAGGCGCGTCGGCTCAAAGAATCGCTGGGTACCAGTTGGGCCCTCTTCGATCTGCGCAACAACCTGGCGATCGTGGAGATGTGGTTTGGCCAATTCGACAATGCCGAACAGCTTTTAAAAGAGACCTTGGCCCACGTCGATCAGCACGGAACGGCCGCCGACCGGGCGATGGCCCGCAGTCTGATGGGACTGTTGCAGTGTTTTCAGAGCCGACTGCAGATGGCAGCCCTGGAATTGGGACGAGCACGCGCCGACGGCGAAGATCTCCACATGCATCGGGTGCGCATCTTTTGCCGCGCCAATGCCGCCTTCTATGCCCTGTTGACTGAGTCCCATGGGGCATACGAGGAATTGATCGAAACGGTGGACCACCACGAGATTCTCGCCGAATTGGACCGATCGGTGTGGCTCGATTTGCTCACTAGCATGGCCCAGACCACCGCCGATCGAGATCGCACCCGCCAGTCGGTCCGACTGCTGCGCTCGGTGGCCATCCTCAACCAGCGTTACAATCGAAAAGACGGTACCCAACGCCTCAACCAGGAAGCCGATTCACTTGAAGAAGAACTGGCGGCGCTTAATTCTTGATGCGTCATTTTTTTGCTTCGGCAATTTTTTTTCATTCAGGGAATGCCATGAGCATCGAACGACTCGACGAATCCACGATCGCATCACGACTTCGTGAACTCGACAATTGGAAGCTCGTCGGCGACGCCATCGAGCGCTCACTGAGCTTCGATTCCTTCCTCGACGCCATCAGCTTTATCAACCGCATCGCTGACTTGGCCGAAGAGGCCGATCATCACCCCGAAATCTTCAATGTCTACGACACCGTAAAATTGACGCTGACCACCCATGATGCCGGGGGACTGACGGATAAGGACTTTCAACTCGCCACCCAGATCGACGGCGAGGTTCACGGCTAACGGTGTAATCCACGACTCACATGCTCAGTATTTCGCCAGCCACTCGATCTTGGCGGCGATATCGTCGACCTGTGGCAGGATATGGTCTTCCAGATCCGGGTGGTAGGCCACAAAGCTGTCCAGCGACGCCACCCGCTGGATCGGTCCATCGAGATATTCGAAGAGTTCGTCACTGATACGCGATGCGATCTCGGTGCCAAATCCCCACGAGAGATTGTCTTCGTAAGCCAGAATAACCTTGTTGGTCTTCTTTACTGTCTTGGAGATGGCGTCCCAATCGTAGGGATTGAGGCTTCGAAGATCGATGATCTCCACACTCACATCGGGGTATTTTTTGGCAGCTCTTCGACTTCGTTCAACGAGGGCTCCGTAGGTGATAATCGTCAGATCCGTTCCCTCTTGAACCACCGATGCTTTGCCAAAGGGGATCATATACTCCGGCCCCGGATCGCACCCCTTGTTGTGGGTCTGGCGATAGAGATGTTTATGTTCCAAAAACATCACCGGGTCATCGCAGCGGATCGCCGTACGCAACATGCCAGCGGCATCCTCGGCATTGGAGGGCATGACCACTCGCAGCCCCGGCGTCTGGGTAAATAGGGTGGTCCCGGACTGGCTGTGATAGGGCGCTCCGCCCTTTAGGTAGCCCCCGATGGGAACTCGCACCACCACGGGCGCCGAGAAGGCGTTATTGGATCGCCAGCGGATATTGGACAGCTCGTTTCGAAGCTGCATAAAGGCCGGCCAGATATAATCGTAAAATTGGATCTCCACCACCGGGGTCAATCCCCGGGTGGCCATACCGATGGCGCGTCCCACGATATTGGCCTCTGCGAGGGGGCTGTTGAAGACCCGGTCGCCTCCAAATTTGGTCTGCAATCCGTGGGTCACCTTAAAGACCCCGCCCTTGCCCTTGACCTGCCCCATATACTCCTCGCGAGTGACGTCGGCGACGTCCTCACCGAAGATCACGATCGACGGGTCGCGCTCCATCTCGGTCTGCAGACAGCCATTGAGCAGGTCGACCATCGTGGTCTCCGATGCGTCGGCCTCGTATTGCGGCGACGTATCGAAATCCGAGGAAGTGGGATCGGCGTCCGCGCTGTAGATATAGTCCAGGGCGGTCTCCGGAGCCGGCGTCGGCAGATCCAATGCCTCATCGACAGCCTGCCGGACATCTGCATCGACCTTCTCGCGCAGCGCTTCGATCTCGCTCTGGGTGGCAATACCTTCGTCGACCAGATAATCGGCAAAGGTGGTCACCGGATCGCGCTCGGCTTCGGCCTCCCGCTCCGCGGGTGGCTTGTAATCCTTTTCGTTGTCCGACATCGAGTGGTTGTAAGGGCGGATGACATGGGCGTGAGCCAGGGCCGGTCCCTTGCCGGAGCGAATATAATCGACGGCCTCGCGCAGGCTGCCGTAGCTCTCTACGGGATCGCAGCCGTCAAATTCGGTGATATGCAGGTTCTCAAAGCCTGAACAGGCCTTTGAAATCGATCCCCCGGCGGTCTGCACCTCCACGGGAACGCTGATGGCGTAGCCGTTGTCCTCCACCATAAATAATACGGGGAGTTTGAAATTGGACGCCGTATTGACGGCCTCCCAAAACTCTCCCTCACTGGTCGCGCCGTCACCGATTGAGACATAGACGACCTCGTCGTCTTTGTACGCGTCGGTCCGCCCGGCCAGATCGTCTACGGCCTCCATGATTCGGCCCACCTCGGCGGCCCCGGTGGCCTGCAGCATCTGGGTTCCCGTACAGGAGGACTGACTGACGATATTGAGATCTTGATGACCCCAGTGACAGGGCATCTGCCGGCCTCCGGAGTTGGGATCTTCGGAGGAGCCCACAGCCTCTGCGAGGACCTCTGTGGGCGTCATCCCGAGGGTCAATACCAGGGCGCGATCGCGATAGTAGGGATAAAACCAGTCGTAGCCCGCTCGAAGTACCTTGCCGGCGGCCACCAATGCCGCTTCATGGCCGGCGCCGGAGATCTGAAAATAGATCTTTTGCTGGCGCTTGAGCGTGATTTCGGCATCGTCCAATTTGCGCGAAAGATAGATGAGCCGATACATATCGATCAGCTCCTCGGAGCTCAAACCGTGGTAATCATCGACCACGGCCTCTCCATTTCCATTCGCCCGACGCTCCTCGACGCGGCTCGATTCTCCCTGCTGTGTTTGTTCCATTGCTCTACCTCCCACTATCGTGATTTGCCCACGCCGCCGAAGCCCGCCGACGGGCCGTGTAGACAGCTACTTACATCCCATTGTAACGCACAGTTAGCACACCGTTTCATCCCGGGCAAAGAGCACATAACGCAGGAGATGTTCGTCGCCGGGATTGACGCGCCGCGTCACCCAATCACAAAATTGAGAATCCGCCCGGGGACAAAGATCACCCGCCGAATCTCGGCCTCCTCGAGATGTCGCTCCACATCCGGGTTGGCCCGCGCTGCGGCCACGGCGGCCTCTTCGTCGGCATCTTTCGCGACCTCGACGGTGCCGCGCAATTTACCCATGACCTGCACCGCCAATTCGTAGCTATCCTCTTCCAACCAGGCCTCGTCGTACTCCGGCCACGGTTGCTCACTCACCGACGGCTTATGGCCAAGGCGCACCCACAATTCCTCCGCCGTATGCGGTGCGTATGGGGCAAGCATTTGCACGAGCGGCGACAATGCAACCCTCGGTACTTCATCCCGCTTATAGAGGTCGTTGACGTACTCCATCATCGCCGCGATCGCCGTATTGAAGCGCAATTCGTCGGTATCGTCGGTCACCTTGTGAATGGTCTGATGCAGGCGCCGTTTGAGTTCGTCGTCGAGATCTCCGTCGGTGATCTCGACGCCGAGATCTTCGTCTTCTGTGACGAGCCGCCAGATGCGAGACAAAAAGCGATGAACACCGGTGACGCCGCGGGGATCCCAGGGCTTGGTCTGCTCCAGAGGCCCCATAAACATCTCGTACAAGCGCAGGCTGTCGGCGCCATACTCGCCGACCACGTCGTCGGGGTTGACGACGTTGCCCCGGGATTTGGACATCTTTTCGACGATCGCGTCGAGCTCGATATCCTGTTCGGGATGCATAGGCGTCTCGCCCTCCCAGCGCACTCGATCGGGCCGCACGACGCGCTCCTGCTGCGCTTCGATGGAGTCACCGTCGTGATCGACCATGCTGAAGGGCTGTCCGGCCTCGTCGACGGCATAGCGATAGGTCGTCCCCAGGATCATCCCCTGGTTGACCACGCGTTGAAAGGGCTCCTTCGTTGAAACCACGCCGATATCGTAGAGGACTTTGTGCCAAAATCGAGCGTATAGCAGGTGCAATACGGCGTGCTCGGCGCCACCGACGTACAGATCGACGGGAAGCCACTTTTCCTCCAATTTACGATCAATGGGCGCTTCGTCGTTGTCGGGATCGACAAATCGAAGATAATACCAACACGAACCGGCCCACTGAGGCATGGTATTGGTCTCTCGCCGGGCCGGCTTTCCGGTCTCCGGACATTCGGTCTGCACCCACTCCTCGATCGTCGCAAGCGGCGACTCCCCGGTGCCGCTCGGCTGGTATTCCTCGACCTCTGGGAGGGTCAAAGGCAATTGCTGCTCCGGTAGCGGCACCACGGCGCCGTCCTCCTCCCGGTGGACCACCGGGAACGGTTCGCCCCAGTAGCGCTGGCGGGAAAAGAGCCAGTCCCGCAATTTATAATTGATCGCTCCCTTTCCATCTCCCCGATCCTCGAGCCAATCGATGATCTTTTGCTTGGCCTCTTCGACCTGTAATCCGTCCAAAAATGCGGAGTTAACCAGGGTTCCGTCTCCCTCAAAAGCCTCCTGTTGGACATCTCCGCCGGAGATGACCTCCACAATCGGCAAATCGTGAGCTTTGGCAAACTCCCAGTCCCGCTCGTCGTGGCCCGGCACAGCCATGATCGCTCCCGTGCCATAACCGTAGAGCACATAATCGGCGACCCAGATCGGGATCTTTTCTTGGTTTACCGGATTGATGGCATAGGCACCGGTAAATACCCCGGATTTTTCCTTCTGGAGCTCCGTTCGCTCCAGATCGCTTTTTTGAGCCGCCTGTTCGCAATACTCATCGACGGCATCGCGCCGCTCGGAAGCCGTCAACTCCTCGACCAACGGATGCTCGGGAGCGAGCACCATATAGGTAGCTCCAAAGAGCGTGTCGGGACGAGTGGTAAAGACCCTGATATTGGCCTGTACTCCTCCAGTAGATTCGGAATCCACCGCGAAATCGACCTCGGCACCGCGGGATCGACCGATCCAGTTTCGCTGCATCTCCACCAGGTGCTCGGGCCAATCCAAAAGCTGTAGATCTTCGAGCAAGCGATCGGCGTATTCCGTGATCTTGAGCATCCACTGGCGCATCGGCTTTCGGACCACTGGATGTCCGCCACGCTCACTCTTGCCGTCGATGACCTCTTCGTTGGCCAATACCGTTCCCAGCGCGGGGCACCAATTGACCGGAACCTCGGCAATATAGGCCAGGTCCTGCTCCCAGAGCTTCAAGAAGATCCATTGGGTCCACCGGTAGTAATCGGGATCGGTGGTGTTGATCTCCCGTTCCCAGTCGTAGGCGAATCCCAGCGACTTCAACTGCCCCTTGAACGTCTCGACGTTTTTCGCCGTCGTCTCCCGGGGATGGGTCCCGGTCTTTAAGGCGTATTGCTCGGCGGGAAGCCCAAATGCATCCCACCCCATCGGATGAAGGACCTCGAAGCCGCGGGCTTTCTTAAAACGGGTGACGATGTCGGTGGCCGTATACCCCTCGACATGGCCGACGTGGAGTCCGGCTCCCGATGGGTAGGGAAACATATCGAGCACATAATAGGGTGAGCGCTCGGAGTCGCCGTTGGTCCGAAAGGTTTGATGTTCCTCCCAGTAGGCCTGCCATTTGGGCTCGATTTCTTGCGGACGAAATTGGGACATGAGTTTCTCTCGATGCACTTGGAGTGAAAAAACGAAGGGGACCCGCCGATGATGTAAACGAAGCGGCGCCGAAGTCGCAAGCCTGCATCGCGGCCCCCCTAAAAAAGAACTGATCATCTCAACGGTTACTTCTTTCCGCCCCACACGCCATATGGCGGCAATTCCTGTAGGGACTCGCGAATATAGGGGACGTCCGCTTCCAGCTCTTCGCGGGCATCCTGAATGATCTGTTTGAGCTTCGAATAACTATTGACCAAGATCTGAAGCGGGCTCGGCGGATTTCGAAAGGTTTTGTGATACGAGGAATAGGGCATATTCGCCACCACGGCTGGCCGGGCGATCTGCTGGATCGGAATCCAAATCAGGTTGCGGCCTTTCGACAGCGGGGCAAAGGCGTCAAAGGCCATGATATGCGTATTTCGCACCCCGATGGAGCCGCGCTGCACCGATTCCCATGCCACCTTGGAGGGCACGTTGTTGATCACCCCACCGTCGCAGAGACGAAGCAATTGATGGCGGTCGAAGAGCTGCTCCAGCGGACCGACGGTGTCCGGATCGTCGTGGAAGATATCGTAGTTGAGCAATCCCGGTACGGCGCAACTAAACCCGGCGGCCTCGATGACCGGAAAATGCTCGGTGCCGTCTTCGGCCCCGAAGACCACCTGGGTGAGCAGCCGGGGGTTTTTGCTCAACTGCCGCACGGCCCCGAAGAACAGTTTTAATTTTCGCCGCAGAGCAAGTGGGGTCAGGCTCAAGTCACTGGACTGCTCGTACTCCCGATCATCGAAGCGAAATCCCTTGCGAACGCCGGTGGTCACGATCTCGAGACGGATCGGCAATTCGTCGAATCGGGGCATACTGTGTCCAAGAAGTTGCTCGAAGACCTCGCGCGCAAGGCGCATGATATTGAGGTGAAACGCACCGGGGAACCCGAATCGGGAAAACCCCGAAAAGGGGCGAAAGATGGTGTTATAATCCACACTTTTGGGAAACGCCATCGCCACAGACACCGGGTCATAGGAGCGATCAATGGCTCGCATCAGCCCCATGACGCTTCCCATCGAGCTTCCGACGATAAGCTCCGGGGTAAATCCCAATTCTTTGAGCAACGCAAAGGTCCCGAGATGAACCAGCCCCGATCCACCACCACCGCCGAGTACCAGGACCAGGCGCTTTTGACGCAATTCATTGTCCAACGCCTCGGCACCAAAGTCGTTGACGTGGCGCTCCAACATCGACTCCCGGGCCTGCTCCACGCGCAACGCCACGACAGGGGCGATCTCGCGCAATGATTCCACGTGGGGCTCATCGCCCTCGGGCAGCATGGGAATTACGGACTCGATCATCCATCGCCGCAGTCCATCGACGTCGTCTGATACATCGACGTCAACGCCCTCGGGAGTTCGAAACTCGTTCATCTGCGCCATCGAAGTGGCATATCGAAATAGCGCTCGATGACGCGGATGGAGAGCCGAGGGCTCATCGACCAGTAGTTCGATAAGCCGCTGCTCGAATTCTCGTAATTCCCGTATCCGGACAAAATGTCGACCGTATCGACTCAAACGCCTCTCGCTTCTCGTCGTTGCATCATCTCGGCGATTTGCGAAAATCCGCCGATCCCAAAACACATAGGCCCGTCAGTGGTAAGCAAATACCGACCGGAACTGGCAAGTAGGGAAATGACACCCATGGACTAAAACTTCCTCATCGGGCTGACCCGATATACCACAGGGCGGCTGATTATGTGATAGGACGGGTTCAAACGCAAAACCAAAAGATAGGACCGCACTGCCCTGCCGGTCAGTGCTTCCGGCGGCAAGGCTTTGGCACACGCCCGTGCTGACGCTGTGCGAACGTTATCATCTCGACTTGTATTCGCCTTCCATCACAAGCCATGGCTCTGTTACCTTCTCCTTGCTTCCCCAAAACTGCTCAACCGTACCACTGCGAGAGACCGCCGTGTTCCCCGATAGCCATCGCAACTACTGCACACTATTTGCGCTGCTGGCGTTGGTGGCCTGCACCGTATTATTTCCGGCCGAATCGAACGCCGCGGAAGATCCGCAGATCATCTACGCCGTCAACGATTATGTCGGTGTTTTCAGCGATGCCGAGGTCGATGAATTGACTCGGCGCCTCGAACAGCACCACGAGGCTACGGGGGTTCAGATGGCGGTCCTCGTCGTCGATACGACAGGCTTCGAACCGATCGAGGACTTCTCACTTCGCATCGCCGAGGAGTGGGGCGGCGGCAGCGCCGACCGAGATGACGGCTTGCTGTTTACCCTCGCCATCTCCGATCGGGAAAATCGCCTCGAGGTGGGCTACGGGTTGGAGTCAGTAATTCCCGACTACTACGCAGCCCGCACTCTCATTCTGATCCGAGATTCGCTGCGCGACGAAGATTACGCCAAGGCCACCCACCAGGTTATCGACAAGGTCATCGACGCCACCCATCATCTCGATCCAGATGATGCGCGATCGGCGCAATACGGTGTGACCATGCGAAAATATCACAAATTCATCTATCCCGTGGTGACCTTTCTGGCGCTCATCTTGGGTTTTATAGCTGCACGCCGCACTCGACGGCGTGACGAGGGTGAGTCCGACGTCAAGACGATCCCCCGGGGCTATTTCGCCATCTTGCCGGCTGTGATGCTGATCTTTGGATCCAACCCCATGGAGTGGATCTTTCTCCCACTTTTCGCCGCCTTTTTCATCGCCACCGGTATGGTGATCGCAAACTTTTTGTATGAAACCCCGAAGACGTCAGTCTTTGTTCTATTATTTCACGCCGGATTGAGCGGATTTATGCTTCCACTTTTCGATTTTCCAATCTACTGGAAGCCGCCGCTGGAGAGCATCGGCGAAAATATATTATTCCTTCTTTCGCTGCCGCTTATGTCAACTGGAGCGTTGCTGCTCGTACTGATTTGGGCCAAGAGTTCCAGTAGCAGTAGCTACAGCCGCCGCCGGCGACGGTCCTACAGCTCTTCTGGAAGTTCGAGATCGAGTAGTAGCAGCCGTAGCAGATCCAGCGGTGGTGGTGGCTCATTTGGCGGCGGCGGCGCCAGCGGCTCGTGGTGAGTATAAGTAATGCTCTAAAGCGGCGAATTCCTCAAAGATCTTTGGCGTCGAATCACTTGAGAGATGGTCGTGATTGAGTTGATCCTGTGTTTGATTCGCAATCCTAAGCTCGAACTGGTGGTCGCCGTCCTGGCCTGGCTGAGCATCGCGCTACTCGCACCGAGTGTCGTCGCGGCAAACGACGGCGTCTCTGACGATCCCGAGTTGGAGGAATTCATCCAGGAGTGGTTCGAAGCCGACCAGGCCGAAGACCCCCGCATTGAAGCTGAAGACCCCCGCATTGAAGCTGAAGACCCCCGCATTGCGTTTGCCGTCAACGATTATATCGGTGTTTTCAGTGATGCCGAGGTCGATGAATTGACCCGGCGCCTCGAGCAGCATTACGAGGATACGGGGGTTCAAATGGCGATCCTCGTCGTCGATACGACAGGCTTCGAGCCGATCGAGGACTTCTCACTTCGCATCGCCGAGGAGTGGGGCGGTGGCAGCGCCGACCGAGATGACGGCTTGCTGTTTACGCTCGCCATCTCCGATCGAGAAAATCGCCTCGAGGTGGGCTACGGATTGGAGTCAGTGATTCCCGACTATTACGCCAGGCGTACACTCATTCTGATCCGAGATTTGCTGCGCGACGAAGAATACGCCAAGGCCTCCCATCGGGTGATCGACAACGTCATTCATGCCACGGAGCACCTCGATCCAGATGATGCGCTATCGGCGCAATACGGTGTGACCGTGCGAAAATATTATTGGATCATCATGCCCATCGCGATCCTCATTGCTCTATTGCTAGGCTACTCCGCCAAACGACGTACCCAAGAAGATGACGACGCATCGCTTCCATTTGCAACCTTTGCTGCATTGGCGGCTGTGATGCTCATCTTCGGCTCCAACCCCATGGAATGGATCTTTCTGCCCTTGCTCGTCGCGTTTTACATATTCTGTGGCGTTCTCCTCGCACGGCTTCTCCCGGAATTCAAAAAAACCGCGATCTCGTTCCTCTTGATATACGCCGCCTTCAAAGGGTTTTTAATTCCGCAGTTAGACTATCCGATGTTTTGGCAGTCTACCGTCGATAATGTGATGTTCAACGTAGGCGCCCCACTCCTTTTGGGTGCTCTCATGGGCTTCCTCTTGCTATTAGTTTCAATGATCATCCTCGGAGACTCACACTCTTATAGCTCGCAGCGGAGGCGTCGTCGGACGAGCTCGAGCAGTAGCAGCAGTAGCCGCAGTAGCAGCCGCAGTAGCTACAGTGGAGGCGGTGGCTCCTTTGGCGGCGGCGGCGCCAGTGGATCGTGGTGAGCATGGCAAAGCCCTCCGAAGAGATAAGAGATGTGGGCTGTGCCAACCGAATCCGGCTTTTCACTGGGCATTCGGACACGGAAATCGATTGAGTCTACGCCGGTTCTGAACGACACTCTTCATGCTATCTGAACTCGATACTACGACCGCATCACCTTGTATTGAATACGTTAACCTCGTCGCCCGGTTCTCGGCGAATTCTTCCCGGGACTTCGGTGTCGAGCCACCTGAGAGATGATCGTGAGTGAGTTGATTGTGCCTTCGATTCGCAATCGTGATGGCTATTTTCTGGCCGCCCTTCTGGCTTTGCTGACTGTCGCTCTATTCGCACCGAGTGTCGTCGCCGCAGATAACGGCGCATCGCACGAGTCAGCGCTCGACAGCACCCACGGCGATCCCGAACTGGACGCGTTGCTTCAGGAGTGGGTCGAAGCGAACCAGGCCGAAGACCCCCGCATTGAATATGCCGTCAATGATAATGTCGGCGTTTTCAGCGATGCCGAGGTCGATGAATTGACCCGGCGCCTCGAGCAACACTACGAGAAAACGGGGGTTCAGATGGCGGTCCTCGTCGTCGACACCACCGGGTCGGATCCGATCGCGGATTTCTCACTCCGCATCGCCGAGGAATGGGGCGGCGGCAGCGCCGGGCGCGACGATGGGTTGTTGTTTACACTGGCCATCTCCGATCGGGAGAATCGCATCGAGGTGGGCTACGGGTTGGAGTCGGTGATTCCCGACTACTACGCCGCACGCACCCTGGGGATGATTCGAGGTCGACTGCGACAAGAGGAGTACGCCCTGGCGACCCATCAAGTCATCGACCGGGTCGTCGACGCCACGGAGCACCTCGAACCGGGAGGCGCGCGCTCGCCGCGCTTCGGGATTGCGATTCGGCACTACTATTTCGTCATCATTCCCGTGGCGGTCCTGATCTCGCTGCTCGTCGGTTATGTCGCGAGACGGCGAAGTGATGACGATGCGGGCCTGGGACCGATCGCCATCGCCTTCTTCGTCATCGTACCGACCGTGATGCTAGTTTTTGGCTCCAATCTCATGGAGTGGATTTTTCTGCCCCTTTTGGCGATCTTCTACATCACCGCCGGTGTGTTCATTGCGTCAAAACTGGGCTCCACACCGAAATTGGCGCTCTTCTCACTGCTCTTTTACGCGGCGGTTAGTGGAATTGGGCTGGTGGACCTGAGATATCCGGTTTATTGGGAGCCGCTCTTGAGCAGTATCGGCCAAAATATAGCGATGCTGCTCGTGATCGCATTCCTGACGACCATGGTGCTACAGCTCCCTGTCATTTACGGTCAGCAATCCAGTGGCTCGAAAGATTCGCAACTGTACGGATCGCTGCAGCGGGCGCGGACCCGGACCCGCTCGCGGTCGAGCAGCAGCAGTAGTAGTAGCAGCCGGCGTAGCTACAGCGGAGGCGGTGGCTCCTTTGGAGGCGGCGGCGCCAGCGGCTCGTGGTGATCAATGAACCGGGATGAAATGACCACGCCCGACGCGCCGATGCGCAACGGGCGTGGAGTTCTGAGACACTAACTCTTCAAAAACGAGAATAGACCTTTTTTGCCCTCGCCATCCTCGCCGCCTTCCCCGATTGGCTCGACCTCGGCGACTTTTTTAGCCAACTCCAAAAATGCCTCGGCAACCGGGCTCTCCGGGTCGCCGATGACCACCGGTTCTCCCTCGTCACCACCGCGGCGCACCTTGGTGTCCAGCGGGATTTCGCCCAGGATCGGTGTCTCCAGCCGCTTGGACTCCTCGGCAACCTGCTCGGGATCTCCAAAAATGAAAAACTCCTCCCCCGATGAAGGGACGATGAATCGGGCCATATTGGTTACGATTCCCTTGACGTCGACGTTGAGGGTTTTGAACATCTGAAGCCCCCGTGCCGCATCGAGCAGCGACAAATCGGAGGGTGTGGTCACGATGAGTGCCGCATCGACGGGAACCGTCTGGGCCAGCGCCAGTTGTGCATCGCCGGTGCCCGGGGGCATATCGACGATCAGATAATCGAGGCCACTCCAATCCACGTCGCGCAAAAATTGTCGAATGATGCCGGTCACGATGGGGCCGCGCCAGATCACCGGCGAATCTTCGTCCATCAAAAAGCCGAGGCTCATCAGCCGCAGTCCAGATGCCTCGATAGGCAGGATACGGCGATTACTCACCGCCGGGCGATCCTCGACGCCCAGCAATGTGGGAAGGGAGGGCCCGTAGATATCTACGTCGAGCAATCCCACCCGGTAGTCCTGTTTCTGCAGAGCGAGCGCGAGGTTGACGGCGACCGTCGATTTACCAACCCCTCCCTTTCCGGAGGCGATGGCGATCACCTTATCGACGCCCTCGATGGGCGCCGACGGTGGCGTGGCAGCCTGTTGCGGCCCTCCACCGGGGCCCGGCCCGGCCGGGCTCGCCCCTTTCGGGCCCGGAGAGGGCGCCGATGAGCCTGTATCGGGGCGTTTCGGTGTCGGAGCTTCGCCCCGCGCCTCGCGCTCCAGCGCCTTGGGAGTCATCGTCTTGACCTTGACCTCGCGCACCCCACCGATGGCCTCTACGGCGTCGTAGACGGAGTCCTCAATGCCAAAGCGCTCCTGTCGATCTCGGCTCGCCTCCATCACCAAGATGATATCGACGACACCCTGGTCGACTTCCACCTGTTCGACCAGATGGGAATTGACGATGCTCTCACCGGCCTGGGGATCATCGATCTCTTCCAGAGCGGTGATGACTTCACCTTTTATCGAAAAATCGTCTTTCATTGCTGGTTTCTCCATATGAACAGCAGTTAAACGGAACGTGATTTAAATGAAACGCGGTACCGTCGAGATGATTGGGCCAGATTTCGGTTCGAACCGAGCGCAGGCGTAGCAACGCTACTTCAAGCGAGGATCGGGCGGAAGGTGGCCCAATCAGCCGGCGAGACGTATGTTTCAGTTAAATCGTCTTCCGTTTAAAGCCGGCCCGAACGGGAACCGCCTTCGCTTCTGGCGAGGTGCACCACCAGACAACATGTCTTGAGATCATTGAGTGTGTACAACGCAGCCACCGGACAAGGGCGTCGACTCAGCTTGCTTTATGGGGACATGACTCGTCGTCACATTCTGCATACAGCTCGATCTTCTTTCGCCGCACCGTATAGCTCAGATCGGCCACAATGGCCTGGATGCGGTCATTGAGCTGTTGATCATTGAACTCCATGATCTTGCGACAGTCGATGCAGATAAGGTGGTCGTGTTGGGGATCTTGATTGTGGATGGGGTCGTAGCGGGTTTGCCCGTCACCGAAATCCTTGGGCACCGCAAAATCCTGTTCCACGAGCAGCTTCAGCGTCCGGTACACCGTGGCATATCCGATCCGTGGCTGGTGCTGGCGAACATCCTCCAATAACTCGTCGGCGCTGATATGCTTGTCGAGCCAAAAAAAGCGCTCCACGATCACGTCGCGCTGCTTTGTGGACTTCAATCCGGCCTCCTGCAAACGCTCGTAAAACGCTTGCAGCGCCTCTTCGACCCGTTCTTCTCTCTCTTCTTCGCTCATCTCACCCACGGCGTACGGTCTCCAAAGCTAGTGATGGCAGCGGTCGTATCGATGCGGGCTGCGCATCAAGGGAGCGCAACGCGGCCCAATAAAATAACGGCTGATGTATAGTTCAAGCCCGCCTGCCTGACAACACCGCGTCAGGCCTACCAATTCCACAGCTCGACACACACCGCGCTCCGATGTACATAGTTGCCCTCCGTATAGACCGCAGACCCACCAACTGTCGCCGCGAGGAACCGATGAAGCTGGAATCACTCTGCATCTATTGTGGCTCTCGACCGGGAACCAATCCCGAATTTCAGCGTTGTGCCCGTGTACTGGGGCGCTTACTCGCCGAATACGAGATCGACGTGGTCTACGGGGGCGCTTCAACGGGAATGATGGGAGCTGCCGCGAACGCCGCACTGGACGCCGGAGGAAGAGTCATCGGGATACTCCCCGGTGGACTGGCCAGCAGAGAAAAAGCCCACCAGGGACTCTCGGAGCTCCATATCGTGGACTCCATGCATCAGCGAAAGGCCATGATGGAGAAGTTCAGCGACGGTTTCATCGCCCTTCCCGGTGGATTGGGCACCTTGGAGGAACTCTGCGAAGTGACCACGTGGGCCCAACTCGGCATCCATCGAAAACCGGTGGGCATTTTAAACATCTCCGGGTATTTCGACGGCTTTCTGGCCTTTATCGACCACGCCGTACAAATGGAGTTTCTTCCCGAAGAGCATCGCCAGCTCTTCTTGGTCGACGACGCCGCGGACACGTTGTTGAAGAAGATGGATGAGTTCGAGCCCTTTTTGGATCGATTATGGCTCGACGAATCGGAGATCTGATTCCAGCAATATCGGCTCCAAGGAACGGGATTTATGCGTATCCAGCGCAACGTTGCGGGGAAGTAAGGTTTGCGAGCATCAGGAGACGACACCGACGCTGTAGACCACCCCGGCGGTGACCCCGTAGATGATATGCAATAAGACCAGTGCCACGGGCATCCCGACACCAATATTGCGGCCGAAAAAGCCCGGCGCCTCCAGCACCGCCCCCGAGCCCATCCGGGGATGAACCGCGGGCAATGCCCCCAGTGCGGCTCCCACAGTGGCTCCGTGTAGAACTCCGAATACGGCGCCCCAACTGGCGGCGGCCCCCACGAACCCGGCGGCCCCCACGGCGGTCAATAAAATGGCGTATACGATGCCGAAGAAAGCGCCGAATAGAAAGTGCACCACCAACCCCAGGCCATACACCTTGGAGGGGCGTTTTTCGGATACGAAGGCCAACCCCAACACCCGAATCATATCGGAACTGAGACCCATCACCTTCCCCGCAAAAATCGCCAGGGTCATCAATGCTGTTCCGATGACGCCCGCCAATACTGCCTGCAACCACAGAATCTCCATTGCCTACCTCGTCTTTGGACTACACCTGAACGAACGGATATTCCACGCTCGTGACCACCGCCGGCATCATGCGAAAAAATAACCACAACGAAACGCACTTCAAACCTGCCCGTGGGCCCACTGTTGCCCCGTTACAGGGCGCTAGCTTGACCCGATCCGGGGGCCATGCTAGTGGTGCCCGTTCAGGAAGTCCTAAAGCCCTTTTCGACGCGGATTGAGTGGCGGGACGGAGGGCTCACCGGGTCGACGCTTTCGTCGATTCCGACGGCGACGACAACTGCCACACCCTTCGAATCGGTTTTCCAAAAGCTTCTGCTACTTTTTCGGAACTCTTTGAATCGTCTATACAGGCCCCCGATGATACGCAGCACAAGGATTTGTGGTTTGGCCATTGTCTTGGCCCTTTTGGCCGCTCCTCAGGCATGGGCTCAGACCGACGAGCCCGTACCAGCGGAAGAGGAAACGGCCGAAGAGGAAGAGCCAGATGTCGAGGAAGAACCGGACGTCGACGAAGAACCGGACGTCGACG